>DATIPV010000280.1:0-5952 GCA_035471525.1 Robiginitalea sp. | reverse complement strand
CCTTGGTCTCTACCTTGTTTACGTTCTGGCCCCCGGCCCCGCTGGAGCGTGAGGTGGTGATCTCGATGTCGGCGGGGTTAACCTCGATCTCAATGCTGTCGTCGACCAGGGGATACACGTAAACCGAGGCAAAGGAGGTGTGGCGCTTCGCATTGCTGTCGAAAGGGGAGATGCGCACCAGCCGGTGCACGCCGTTTTCGCCTTTGAGCCAGCCGAAGGCGTAATCGCCCTCGATCTCCAGGGTAACCGTCTTGATCCCGGCCACGTCGCCCTCCTGATAATTGAGCTCCCGCACCCTGTACCCGTTTTTCTCGGCCCACATCATGTACATACGCATCAGCATGGAGGCCCAGTCGCAGCTTTCCGTTCCCCCGGCCCCGGCCGTAATCTGGAGCACGGCCGTAAGGTCGTCGCCTTCCTCAGAAAGCATGTTGCGGAATTCCAGCTTCTCGACGGCCTCCTCGGCCAGTTCCAGTTGCCGGCTAACCTCTTCCTCCTCGGCTTCGTTTTGCTGGTAAAATTCGAAAAGCACTTCCAGGTCGCCTCCCAGACGTTCGGCATCCTCGTACTCCCGAACCCAGTTCTTCTTGGACTTGAGGTCCTTCATAAAGGCCTGTGCCCCTACAGGATCGTCCCAGAAACCGGGTTCCAGGGTCTTTTCTTCTTCGTTCTGAATCTCGATTTTCTTGGCATCTATGTCAAAGATACCTCCTCAACGCACCCAGGCGTTCCATGAGCGACTTAAACCTCTCGATCATGCTAAAATGGTTTTAAAGCCCTGCAAAAGTACATCCTTTTTTCTGAACCGGGCCATGGCCATGGCCTTGAAAACTGCGGTTGTAAAGCGACCTGTGTCCGGTGCCGGCTTCGGTGGCCGCCGGGATATGGTTGGTAGGGTCGAAGCCCGGCCAGCCCGATTTGCCTTCCCTTTCTTTTCGGGCCCGCTTTTTTAGCGGGTCCGTATTTTGAATCGGGGCTATTTTAGCTACTTTTAGAGCAAAATCAGCTCCATGAAAAATCAACTACTGGGGGCGCTGCTAACCCTGTGGTGCCTGGCTGCCAGCGGGCAATTTTCCGACAAAAGCAAGGACTACCTGAAATTTGAGGGGTTCTTTACCTATTATTACGACGAAGCCCAGGGCAAGGTATACCTGGAGGTAGACAAGCTCGATACGGAGTTCCTCTACGTGTATTCCCTGAGCAGTGGTATCGGCAGCAACGACATCGGCCTCGATCGGGGCCAGCTGGGCAACGAGCAGGTGGTCTATTTCCGGAAGGCGGGCGGGAAACTCCTCCTGGTCCAGCCTAACCTGCGGTACCGGGCCCTGACCGATAATGCCCTGGAGCGCAAATCGGTGGAGCAGGCTTTTGCCCAGTCCATCCTCTTTGGCTTCCCCATTGTTGAAAAGGTGGGGGAGTCGTACATCGTGGAGCTGACGCCCTTTCTGATGCAAGATATGCACGGGGTCGCCGACCGGCTCAAACAGCGCGGGCAGGGCACCTACAGCCTGGACGCTTCCCGCAGCGCCCTGAACCTGGAACGTTGCAGGGCCTTCCCCAGGAATTCGGAACTGGACGTGTACCTGACCTTTAAGGGAGACCCGCAGGGGAACTACATCCGTTCGGTGGCTCCCGATCCGAAACTGGTAACCGTGGCCCAGCACCACTCCCTGGTGGAACTCCCCGGGGCCGGTTACGGGATGCGCCCGTTCGACCCGAGGAGCGGCTCGTATTCCTTCAGCTATTACGACTATGCCTCTCCCGTGGAATCGCCTCTGATAAAGCGGTATGTCCCGAGGCACCGCCTGGAGAAGAAAGACCCCGGGGCAGAGGTGAGCGAGGCCGTGGAACCCATCGTGTACTACCTCGATAACGGAACGCCCGAACCCATTCGATCGGCCCTTCTGGAAGGAGGACGCTGGTGGAACCAGGCCTTTGAGGCCATCGGCTACGTGGATGCCTTTCAGGTAAAGATTCTGCCCGACGATGCCGACCCGCTCGATGTCAGGTACAATGTGATCCAATGGGTGCACCGGTCTACCCGGGGGTGGAGTTACGGAAGCAGCGTGGCCGACCCGCGCACCGGCGAGATCATCAAAGGGCATGTAAGCCTGGGCAGCCTGCGGATCCGCCAGGACTTCCTCATCGCCCAGGCCCTGGCCAACCGCCCCTTTGAAACCTCCGATACAAACCACCAGGCCTTGCTGGAACTGGCCCTGGCCCGCATCCGGCAGCTATCGGCCCACGAAATCGGCCACACCCTGGGCTTTGCCCACAATTTTGCCGCCAGCACCAACGATCGCGCCTCCGTAATGGATTACCCGCATCCGTTTATCCGGCTTGAAAACGGTGCAATCGATGCTTCCCGGGCCTACGATACCGGTATCGGGCTCTGGGACAAGGTGGCAGTGGCCTATGCCTATTCCGATTTCCCGGAAGGGACCGATGAAGGGAGCGCCCTCTGGGACATCCTGGCCAGGGCCGAGGCAGCTGGGCTCCGTTATATTTCAGATACGGATGCCAGGGCCGCAGGCGGGGCACATGCCTTTGCACATCTCTGGGACAATGGGAAAGAGGCGGCTGAGGAGTTGGATCGCCTGCTGGAGGTCCGCCGCGCGGCCATCGAGCAGTTCGGCCCGGCGAACATCCGCAGGGGCGAGCCGTACGCTGCACTGGAAGATGTTTTCGTCCCCCTGTATTTTTTACACCGCTACCAGACCGAGGCCGTTTCGAAGGTGATCGGCGGACTGGATTATTCCTATGCAGTCCGCGGAGACGGTACGCGGCCCTGGCAGACCGTGCCCAGGGACGCTCAGGATAAGGCACTCAGGAGCCTCCTGCAAACCCTGGACGCCCGGCACCTGGCCATCCCGCCTGCGGTCTTGCAGTGGTTCCCGCCCCGGGCCACGGGATATCCGGCCACGCGGGAGTCGTTCAAGGGCCGTACCGGGGTTTCCTTCGATGCCCTGGGAGCTGCCGAGACAGCCGCTGATATGACCCTGGGGCTGCTCCTGCATCCGGAAAGGGCGTCGCGATTGGTCGCGCAGCGGGGGCTGGACGCTGCCCAACTGGGCCTGGAAGAAGTGATCGCCCGGCTGCTGGAGGCCACCATCCTGGCCAAAAGGGATGATGCGTATCAAGGAGACATTCAGCAGGTGGTCGGTTTCGAGGTGCTGCGTCACCTGATGGTACTGGCCCTGAACACGGAAACGCACCCTCAGGTACCCGCCATTGCCAACGCGGCCCTGCAGAACCTGAAAACCCGCCTGCTTAGATCGGGCGACTCGGTCGCTTCCCGCGAAATGATCCGCCGCATAGACAGGTTCTTTGAACATCCTGAAACATTCAAGTCTCAAAGTGTCCCGGCCATCCCCGACGGTTCCCCGATCGGCATGGGCTGCCTGGACGAAATACCCCCTTCATGGAAGTAAATCTGATCAGCGACACCGTAACCCGGCCCACAGCCGACATGCTCCGCGCCATGCAGGGTGCGGAAGTGGGCGACGACGTTTTCAAGGAAGACCCCACCGTAAACGCCCTGGAACGCAAGGTGGCCGATCTCTTCGGCATGGAGGCCGCCCTGTTTTTTCCGAGTGGCACCATGGCGAACCAGACCGGCATCAAGATACACACCCAGCCCGGCGACCAGGTTATCTGCGACAAATATGCCCATATCTACAACTACGAGGGGGGCGGGGTCAGTTTCAACAGCGGGGCCTCCTGCAAGCTGCTGGATGGCGATCGCGGCATGATCACGGCCCTGCAGGTAGAGGCGGCCATCAATCCGCCGGATTTCTACCACAGCCCCCGCACGCGCCTGGTTTGTGTGGAAAACACCACCAACAAAGGGGGCGGCGCCTGTTATGATTTTGAAGAACTGCTCCGGATCCGGGAGGTCTGCGGCACCCATGGCCTGGCGCTCCACCTCGATGGGGCTCGCATCTGGAACGCCCTGGTGGCAACCGGTCAAAAGGCGGCCGATTACGGAGAAATCTTCGATACTATCAGCGTTTGCCTGAGCAAGGGACTGGGATGCCCCGTAGGCTCCCTGCTGATCGGCTCGGCCCGGCATATGGATCAGGCGCTGCGCATCCGCAAGGTATTCGGGGGCGGGATGCGTCAGGCCGGGTACCTGGCGGCAGCCGGCATGTACGCCCTGGACAACCATTGGGCCCGCCTGGCCGAAGATCACCGCAAGGCCCGCGAACTGGGGCAGCTACTCGAAAGCAAGGATTTTATCCGCTATGTGGCCCCGGTAGAGACCAATATCGTGATATTCGAGACCCACCCGGATCGGGTTAGCGAAAGCCGGGTACTCGAGGTGCTTCAGCAACACGAAATCCGCCTTATCGGCATGGGGCAGGGGAAATTGCGGCTGGTAACGCACCTCGACTACACCGACGCCATGCACGCGCACGTTTTGTCTGTGCTCGACGGGCTGTCATTCTGACTCCTGCCCGGCAATGCGCCTCAGGGTGTTCTTGATGCCGTTTTCCATTCCGGCTTCCGAGCGGTAGTACTGGCTGTTGCCGATGGGGCTGCCGTCTGGTGCGCGGAGGGTAAAGTGGAAGCGCCCCAGGTGGTCCGTCTTGCGTTCCAGGCAGGCAGGGTTCTGGACCAGGGTCTTGAGCTGCCCGATTACCCGGTTCATCTCGCCGGGGGATGCAAAGGCGACGCTCTCCAGCAACTGGTGGCCTTCGAGGCTCTTCACCACAAAGCGGCAGGAGCCATTCCCATCTGTCCGGATCTCGAGCAAGTGTTGAATTTAAGAATGTGAAAGGTACGGAATTTTGCCTACCTATTTGAAGAGTTGATCCATGCCCGGCAGGTTCGGCATCCCTTCCCGCGCCACAGCCCCCAATTCGGCTTCATGCACTTCTCCGGCCCTGGCCAGGGCCTGGTTTAGCGTACCGATGAGAGAATCGATCAATTGCTCCTTATCTGCAAGCAGGCGGTCGTCCAGCTTAATTTCCACAAGCTCCCGGTTGGCGCTTACCACGGCCTCCAGAAGGCCGTCCGGGCTTTTTTCCGCAATGGTTACCGTGCTTAGCCGCTCCTTGGTGGCCTTGATTTTTTCCTGGGTCTCCCGTAGTTTACCCATCATGCCCATTAGATCTCCGAACATTATTGCAGGTTTTAGGACTCAAAATTACGAAAAAGCCCTGTCACCCCGATTAAAACCCGGGGGCTTTAATCCCTTTCCGGTATAGGAAGAAATACTATTTTTGCCATCGCCTGAAACCTGACCGCTATACGCATGAAACGACCCCTGCCTCCGGTAGCGAAAAAAGTACCGCACCCCCTTGAAATGCACGGAGAGGTCCGGCTGGACAACTATTACTGGCTCCGGGACCGGGAAGACCCCGACGTAATGGGATACCTTCATGCCGAGAATGCCTACTACAAAGCCATGACGCGCCATACGAAGGCTTTTCAGGACCGGCTTTTCCGGGAAATGAAGGCCCGTATCCGGGAAGACGACGAATCGGTGCCTTACCGCCTGAACGGGTACTGGTACATCTCGCGCTACGAAACCGGCCACGAGTACCCCGTTTATACGCGAAAGGAGGGCAGCCTGGAGGCGCCCGAGGAAGTGTTGTTCGACTGCAATGCCCTGGCCGAAGGGTATGAGTACTTTGACCTGAGGGGGATTGCCGTAAGTCCCGACAACTGCCTGGCGGCCTTCGGGGTAGATACCGTTTCCCGCCGGCAGTACAACATACGCATAAAAGACCTCCGGACTGGCGAGCTCCTTCCCGAAGTGCTTGAAAACACCACCGGCAGCTCGGTCTGGGCCGCCGACAACCGGACCCTTTTCTACACCCGCAAGGATCCGCTTACCCTCCGCTCCGACCGCATTTACCGGCACACGCTGGGGACGCATGCTTCCGAAGACATACTGATCTATGCAGAGGCCGACGAATCCTTCAGCACCTTTGTGTACAAATCCAA
>DATIPV010000279.1:0-1644 GCA_035471525.1 Robiginitalea sp. | reverse complement strand
GGTCTGGATCGTGGGCGGCATCGACAAGGGCAACGACTACCGGCCGCTGATGCCGCTGGTGCGCGAAAAGGTGAAGGCCATTATCTGCCTGGGTGCCGACAATTCCAAGATAGTGGACGCATTTGCCAATGCAGTAGACCTGATCGTGGAAACCTATGCCATGTCGGAGGCCGTGAAAGTGGCCTACAAGATCGCAGAACGGGGCGACACGGTGCTGCTCTCGCCTGCCTGTGCCAGTTTTGACCTGTTCAAGAATTACGAAGACCGCGGCAATCAATTCAAGGAAGCTGTAAAATCGCTCTGATATGCGCAGTATTATGAACCATCTGGAAGGAGATAAGGCGATCTGGGCCCTGGTGGCCCTGCTGGCCTTATTTTCGTTCCTCCCGGTTTACAGTGCCAGCAGCAATTTGGTGTACGTGGTGGGAAGCGGCACCCCGACAGGATACCTGATCAAGCACGGGCTGCTTCTGTTCCTGGGCTTCGGGATCATTTACGGGGTACACAAAATACCCATGCGTTATTTCAAGGGCCTTTCCATAATCGCCCTGCCCGTGGTGCTGGTGCTGCTGGTATATACCCTGGCACAGGGCACCACCATAGACGGGGCCAATGCCAGCCGCTGGATACGCCTGCCCCTGGTGGGGATTACCTTCCAGACCTCCACGCTGGCTTCGGTGGTTCTCATGATATATACTGCCCGCTACCTGAGCAAGATCAAGGACCGGGAAGTCAGGTTCAGGGAAACGCTGCTGCCCCTGTGGCTGCCGGTTTTCGTGGTACTCATGCTCATATTGCCCGCCAACTTTTCAACGGCGGCCATCCTCTTTGCCATGGTGCTCATGCTCTGTTTCCTGGGGGGCTACCCCCTGCGCTACCTGCTGGGCATTGTGGGGGCCGGCCTGCTGACCCTTACCCTTTTCATTTTACTGGCCAAGGCCCTCCCGGGGGTCTTTCCGAACCGCGTCGATACCTGGATCAGCCGGGTGGAGAGTTTCTGGGACGGCACCGACTCGGAAGGGGACTACCAGATCGAAAAGGCCAAGATTGCCATTGCCACAGGGGGCCTGGTAGGGAATGGGGCCGGGAAGAGCGTGATGAAGAATTTCCTGCCGCAGAGCTCGTCCGATTTCATTTTTGCCATCATAATCGAGGAATACGGTTTAATAGGCGGGCTTAGCCTGCTGTTTTTCTACCTGCTTTTGCTGTTCCGGATCGTGGTGGTGGCCAATGCGAACGAATCGGTTTTCGGAAGGCTCCTGGTTATCGGGGTGGGCCTGCCCATTGTGTTCCAGGCCCTGATTAATATGGCGGTGGCCGTGGAGTTGTTCCCGGTAACCGGCCAGACCCTGCCCCTGATCAGCAGCGGAGGCACTTCGATCTGGATGACCTGCCTGGCCATCGGGATCGTGCTGAGCGCAAGCCGGAAAACGGATGCCCGGGCAGCCGCCTCAGGGGAAAGCACAGAAGAACACCCACTGGAGATATTGAGTGGACAATTATAGGTTTTTACTCTCCGGGGGAGGTACCGGAGGCCATATCTATCCGGCGATTGCGATCGCCGACGAGCTCCGGAGGCGGTACCCGGAGGCCAGGTTCCTCTTCGTGGGGGCCCGGGACCGGATGGAGATGGAAAAAGTACCC
>DATIPV010000278.1:0-5528 GCA_035471525.1 Robiginitalea sp. | reverse complement strand
TTGAGAATGACCGCGTCGAATTCAGTTGAGGCGGGAAGGGCCCTGTAACCGGGGTTTTGGTTGTTTTGGGTTTCCCGGGCGCAACCGATTAACAATAGGCTAAGGGCAAAAAAAACAATGGGTGTCAGCTTCATAGTTTCTGGTTAATGCCAGTTGCAGGCGGGGGAATACGCACCTGCATCCGGCCAATGAATCAATCTTTGATTTGCGTTCCGGCACCGGTGTCATCCACATGCATTTGGGGCACATTAATGGAGTTCTCCCCGAGCCATTTATTCAGGTCGACCGGCTCGAAGCGGCCCTTATCCTCCACAGGGAAGCGAATCTGCCTGCCGGGTCTGACCGGCAACACTTTTGAGTCTTTCACCACGATGGTGCCGTTTACGATTACGTAGGGGATGCCCACGGGGGGCAGGCCGTTCTCCCCAATCTTATAAGTGGCGCGGGCTGTTACCGTGTTGGGGTTGAACAGGGTGAGGTCGGCAACCTTTCCTACCTGAACGCGGCCGCGCTGTTTCATGGCCTCCAACCCGGTGTCTCCCAGGTGCTTGGCTGTCCAGTAACTCAATTGTGCGAGCGTAAACATAAGAGGCACCCCGTTTTCCCGTCCCATTTGTAGCGTGGTGGAATAGGACGAGGCCGTACGCGGATGGCCGGCGTACTCACTCGGGTCTGCTTCCCAGGGCAGCAGGGTTCCATCTCGGCCCAGGCCCGTCATTGCGTCTGAAGCCACGACCATATGGGGGATGGTCAGCCAGTATTTCAACCATCGCTGGCGGGGCGGCAGGTGCACAACTATCGTCTTGCCCGGTGTTTCCTGCACGGTTTTAAGGTATTCGTCTTTGTTCAGGAATTTGTCGAGGGTCGGATCGTAGATGGTCTCCTCGTATTTATACCCGTTTACATCTTCCCACAGGTCGGGCCTCAGGAAGTCGGCACTGATGAGGGTCGATCCGGCGGCAAAGGGGTAGTATTCGCCCCACATGTTGTATCCCTGGGCCCGGGCGAGTTGCAGCTTTTCCTCGTTTTCCCACCAGCCGTAATCGTTGTCGTGCGCAAGCAGCAGCGGTGCCCGCAGCAGCATGGCGTTGGCCAGCACTTCGTCGAGGGCAATGGGGGCTTCGGTGGGCGTTTGCGCATTCAGGTGGTAGCGGGTATGGACCGAGGTTAGCCGCCCATAGCGCGCAGCGACGCGTTGCGCCTCGAACAACTCGTAGCTACTCACGCCTCGCTGCATGTAGGCGATCGGCGTCCCGATTCCGAGAGCACCCTGGCGCAATTCCTCATCGAGCATGGCCATGATCTGGTTCATTTGCTCGATGCTGCTGCGTGAGGTAGACCAGCCCACCGTGCCATCTGCCCCCGCCTTGCCGCCCCAGTCAAAAAGCGTGGTGGCGTCTACCGGATAATCCATCTTCAGCTCAGGGTCGTGCACCCGCAGGCGGGCCACGGCCAGGGAACTGGTGGTCCCATAGTTGATCTGCCAGCCCGACTTTTCGCGCTGGGCATACCAGTCGCCTACAGGCGATGCGCCGGCTTCGAGGTCCATGCCGGTGGTGATGCCATCGGCGACGGCCATTTTGGATGCGAAAGGATCTACTGCGTGGAAGTGGGTGTCGATGAATCCGGGCGAGACCACCAGGCCTGCGGCATTGATGGTTTCTTTCCCGGTAATCCTGTCTTTAGTGATGGCAGCAATCTGCCCATCCCTGATCCCCACATTGGCGATGTCGTCAAACATGGTTTCAGGGTCCATAACCCGGCCATTTAATATAACCAGGTCATAGTCCTGTGCGCTGGCCAGGGTTGCACAGCAAAACAGAATAGCAGTAAAGAGTTTGAATAGTTTCATTTTTAAACTGGGTTGGTTATTTCATCAGAATTCAAATGGATGGTAGTCCCTCAGTTTGCCATCGGCCGTTTCGAGGGCTTCGTCAATGTTTGTCAGGTCGAGCGATATCTGTACGATGGGTTTCACGGTTCAGGGTTTACGGCTCATTAAATTAGGAAACTTTCCTATGTGTGGGGGAAGAGAAGGAAGAAAATTTCAGGCACCATAGTTCTGGTTTCAGGGAGGGGTTCCCAGTTGCTGGTGACGGCGGCGTTAGCCTGGCCTTCGAACCCCGGGTATGGCAAAAGGACACAACTCCTGTAGCAATTTAGAAACTCTGTCGTCTTTGATAAAACCAACTCTATGAAATCGTTTAGTATTCTCACCTTTTTGTTCCTGCCTTTGTTCCTGTTTTCCCAGAATTGCGATTGCAAATCCAATTTCGACTGGCTTAAAAAGACCTTTGAACAGAACGATGCAGGGTATGAATACGCCTTACAGAAAAAAGGCACGGAACTTTATGA
The DNA here is from genome assembly GCA_035471525.1 of Robiginitalea sp. GTDB lineage: Bacteria > Bacteroidota > Bacteroidia > Flavobacteriales > Flavobacteriaceae > Robiginitalea. The sequence goes on along the minus strand of DATIPV010000278.1, from coordinate 3,173 downwards.
AGCGCACAATAAAAGAATTGCAGAGAATATAAATGTAGCCGAAACGCTTCAGGATTGCCGGTCAATCTTACAAGAATGGTTGACATTCTTTCGCCCGGGCCACATCGGTGTCAGACTCCTTGAACCTGTAAGCCAGCAAAGTGGGAACAAGGGTCGGGTAAATACATTCGCAGACTGGGATACATATGATATCCCTACTGATGAATTCAAGGCCTATTTGGATCAGAAGGAAGATCCCGGTTTTGAGGGGATTTGGGAAACCAGCTCCTATGGCATTGGTATTAAAAAGGAGGGAGACACCTTTATTGGCTTCATCGTGGATTCGGGTGCTGAGACCTGGAAGGAGGCTCAGGTGAAGCTAAAATTTCAAATTACAGAAGGTTCAGAATCAGGGGTTTTCTATGTGTACGACCGTTCCCCAGTTGAATTTGAAGAAATGCGTATGCTGGGAAAGAACCATTTACAACTGGGAGATTTCAGCCTTCGCAGAAGGTACCCGGAGCTGACGGACGATCCGAAATTCGAAGCCTATTTCAAATCCCTGGATGCTTCCCAGCCCTACCTGGATCAAATAAGCGAAACCACCCTTTACATGAGGATACCCTCCTTTCAGGGTACTGAAAAAAAGGCAATTGACAGTGTCATCACTGCGAACAGGGAAAGAATCCTGGCCACGGAAAACCTGATCATCGACATTAGGAATGGCACCGGCGGTAGTGATTCCAGTTATGAGGAACTGCTTCCCTTCCTTTACACGAATCCTATAAGGGAGGTTGGCGTTGAATATTTGTCCACGGAACTGAATAATCAGCGGATGCTGGATTTTATAAACAAACCTGAGTACGGATTTGATGAAGAGGGCAAAAAGTGGGCCCGGGAATCTTTCGACAAGCTGACGGTGCGAGGGGGGGAATTTGTATCCCTGAACGAGAATCCGGTCACACTCATTGAGTACGACCAGGTGTATTCCTACCCAAAAAATGTGGGCATCATTATGAATGGACGAAACGGAAGCACGGACGAACAATTTTTGTTAGCCGCAAAACAAAGCATGAAAGTAAAACTCTTTGGCACCTCCACCTTTGGGGTACTGGATGTTTCAAATATGTACTTTGTCACATCCCCCTGCAACGAATTTGAATTGGGATATTCGCTTTCCAGGAGTATGCGCATCCCGGATTTTACCATTGACGAACACGGAATCCAGCCTGATTTCTATATGGACAAGGGCATTCATGAATATGAATGGGTTGAATATGCAGAGCGCATCCTGAAAGCGAATTAGAAGCCCTTTTTCAAAATGACATTGGGTGAGCCAAAGGCGGGTTGATACAGCGTAAGCTCGAGTGCAGGCCTTCGCATCCCGGAGGCGGGAGTTTTGAACTGGTCGGAGAGAGTACCTCGCTGCGCTCGGTGCTCCCTTCGGCTCCCATCCTGCAAATGAAAACCCAGCCTTGCTTGCAGCAAGGCGGTTTTGTGTTTTACGGACGCTCGCTCAAGCAAGCTTGGCTCACTCCGTTAAAACACAAAACCCCGCCGGATTCCCGGCGGGGTTTTCGCTTGATTGTGGAGCCGGAGGGAGTCGAACCCTCGTCCAACAAGCAATAACTAGGCTTTCTACATGCTTAGTTTTTGTTTGATTGTCGGCGTGCAACTGACCAAAAACCGCCTATTACACGCGTAGCTTCTTAAGTTTGATGCGGTTTGCGAAGCGAAAACCGCACGATGTTGACTTTGATGGTGCCCCCGGAAGGGTCGCCGTCAACAAGGGCTACCCGGGGACATTTAGCATTCCCGCCTTGCGGGACTAGGCCATGACTTACTGTGATTCAGTCAATTAGGCAGCTAAAGCGTAGTTAGACTCGCCATTTAAAAGGGTCGGATCATGAGATTTACGAGCTGTGCTCCAGCGCTCGGCATGCTTACATAGCCATTGGTCTTGCTGTCAAAACCAGTCGGCCCCCTATTTTCAAAGAACTCCCGAAAGGGTGTCAAAGGTACGCAAAATTCGCCTGATAGCGGGTGCAGAGCTTTCTGCTTCGGTTTCTCTTGCGTACCCCTGCATTTCAGAGTATTTTTGCGCAAATTTCATACCAAAGCCAAACCATGAAGTTCGGACTCATCAGAGAGCGCAAAACCCCGCCGGATCACCGGGTGGTATTGTCTCCCGGGGCCTGCCAAAAAGTCCGGTCCCAGTTTCCCCAGGCAGAAATTTGCGTGGAACCTTCACCAATCAGGGTATTTACGGACCAGGAATACCATCAGGCCGGGATTGAGGTGAACGGGGATATGGAATCTTGCGACGTTTTGCTGGGTGTTAAGGAAGTGCCGGTTGATGCGCTTATCCCCGATCGGAAGTACTTCTTTTTCTCCCATACCATCAAGAAACAGCCCTATAACCGGAACCTGCTCCGTGCCATCCTGGAAAAGCGCATCGAACTGTACGACCACGAGGTGCTCACCGATCCCAGGGGGGTGCGCCTGGTGGCATTTGGCCGTTATGCGGGCATCGTGGGCGCGTACAACGGTTTCCGGGCTTATGGCATGAAATATGGGGGTTTCAGCCTTCCGAAGGCAAGGACCCTCCCAGACCGGCTTGCCCTGATCGCGGAGCTCAAAAAGGTGCATCTGCCCCCTATCAAGGTACTGCTCACCGGGCGGGGGCGTGTAGGCAGCGGAGCGCGGGAAATTTTGGATGGTATGGGCATGCGCCAGGTAACCGTGGCAGAATACCTGGAACAGGAGTTCATGGAACCCGTTTTTTGCCAGATAGATGCCTCCTTCTACAACCGCCGCAAAGACGGGGTACGGGGCAACAAAGCCGATTTTATTGCTCACCCCGAGCAGTATCAATCCAACTTTTTCCGGTTCGCCCGCGTATCGGACCTTTACATCGCCGGGCATTTCTACGGGCAGGGCGCCCCGTATCTCTTTACCCGCGAAGACGTCAAACGCCCCGACTTCCGGATCAGGGTGGTGGCCGACGTGAGCTGTGACATCGACGGGCCGGTGGCCTGCACCATCCGGCCGTCTACCATTGAAGAACCGGTTTACGGCTACGACCCACAGACCGAATCGGAGACCGATTACCGCAAACCGGAGGCCATTGCCGTGATGGCGGTAGACAACCTGCCTGCCGAACTGCCCCGCGATGCCAGCGAGGGCTTTGGATC
>DATIPV010000277.1:0-2956 GCA_035471525.1 Robiginitalea sp. | reverse complement strand
GAAGTGTAAAATTAAGCAATATGGCCAGTTAATTTTACAGCGGCATTACATGTTATCTCCGGGCAAGAGAAATACGATTTGGTCTGTCCCCTGCCATACGACAGAATTCCCGTGCGCTGTCCATCCCCGCTTTGCGCATCTATAATCTAATTCTTAATATTACGCCTTGTAATGAATTGAGGATCGGGCGTGTGATGGGTTTAAGGGCTTTAATTTCTGTATGGGGCTTTGTACTTTGCGCCTCTGCTTATTGCCAGGTGCAGTTCGAAGACCGCAGTTCCGATTTGTTGCCGGCCGGGATTGGGTATGGGACCAACCTCGGTGTTCATGGCCCGGGTATTTCCTTTGCCGACTTCAACAATGACGGGTTGGACGATATTACCCTTCCGGCCTCCGACACCCGGGACTTTCAGTTTCTCCAGAATACCGGCGGGCAGTTTGTTCTTCAGGATTTTCCGATAATCCATAACGGCCTGCGGGCACGCCAGGCCATTTGGGTAGACTTTGACAACGACGGGGATAACGACTTCTTTGCCCTTGGGGATACAGGTGCCCGCTGGTTTTACAGGAATGATGGCAACGGGGTTTTCACCGACATCCTGACCGCCTCCGGATTGGCCCTACAGGAATGGCGGTACTGGGGTGTAAGCTGGGGGGATTATAACAATGACGGCTATCTGGATGCCTTTCTGATGGTCCTTGACCTGGTTTCGAACCAATATAACCTCCTTTACAGGAACGAAGGCAATGGCACCTTCACCGATGTTACGGAAGAAGCAGGCCTTGCCCTTGAGGCGAAATTTACACATTCTGGCGCCTTTGTAGATTATGATCGGGATGGTTTCCAGGATTTGTTCCTGGGTAACGACAGAAGTATTATGCCCAACCAATTGTACCGGAACAGGGGAGACGGTACTTTTCAGGATGTAAGTATTGCCTCTGATATGGATTTGCGCATGGATGCCATGTCGGCCACCATTGGCGACCCTAACCGGGATGGCTGGATGGACATCTACATCACCAACATTTACGCGGGCGATCTTTCTGGCCGTGTGCTTGGCAATGCCTTTATGCGGAATAACAAGGACGGCACCTTCACAAATGTGGCTTTACAGAATGGGACGCGTTTCGATAGTTTTGGCTGGGGAGCCGTATTCCTGGATGCCGAACATGACGGGGATCTGGACCTGTATGTGAGCAGTCATTTGGACGGGAGCGACGGCAGGCTTCCGGCTGCATATTACATCAACGATGGCACTGGCAACTACGACATCCCCTCTGATGCAGGGTTTGCCAATGATGCTTATGCCAGCTATGGCAATGCCATTGGCGATATCCAGAATGATGGGTTGCCCGATATCGTGGTTATCAATGTAGATGAGCAGCCCCTTAACCTTTGGGAGAATCAATCGGCTAATACCGGGAATTGGTTAAAGGTTAAACTGCAGGGCACCACGAGTAACCGTATGGGGATCGGCTCATCCATAAAGGTGAAAGCCGGGGAAAACCGGTATTACGAATACACCCTGTGCGGAGAGGGATACATCAGCCAGAATAGTACGGCGGAATTTTTCGGGGTCGCCGACGCGCCCCTGATCGATTATGTGCAGGTAACCTGGTTGAGCGGGCAGACCGATCGAGTCGAAAACATTGCCCCGAACCAGTTAATCACGATTGTCGAAGGTTCCTTTCCTGCCGAACCCATAATTGATGCGGAAGAGGTTGCCGGGGGAACCAATGAAACCGAACCCCATTCGGTGGCAAGGCAATGGAACGAAGCTTTGCTGGATGCCATAAGGGTAGATTATGCACGGCCCACTGTGCATGCGCGTAACTTATTCCACAGCTCGCTGGCCATGTACGATGCCTGGGCTGTATTTGACGAAACGGCTGAAACCATATTCCTGGGCAAAGAGTTCGGGGGGTATGCCTGCGATTTTGCCGGAATTTCACTTCCGGAAAACAGTGAGGAAGCCCGGCATGAAATCATGAGCTATGCGTTGTTCAGGCTCCTGAATCACCGGTTTGCCAGCTCTCCCGGGGCCACATTCTCTCGTGCCAATTTCAGCGATCTTTTTTCCCGGTTGGGGTACGACAGTACTTTCACGGATACAGACTACAGCAGCGGTTCATACGCCGCGCTGGGGAATTATCTGGGCCAACAGCTCATACAATTTGGTCTGCAGGACGGGGCCAACGAAACAGGCGACTATGCCAATCAGTATTACAGCCCTGTAAATGCCCCGCTCTCCCTGAGGGAGTATCAGGATGCATATGATCTGGCCGATCCCAACCGCTGGCAGCCCCTGCTTGTTGAGAATTTTGTGGACCAGAGCGGTAACGTGATCGAGGGGGGCGCGCCGGAGTTTCTGGGTCCGGAATGGGGTGCGGTAACCCCGTTTGCCATTAAGCCCGAGAACCTTCAGGTTCTGAACAACGGTTTCGACAGTTACATCTACGATGATCCGGGGGCGCCGCCTGCTATTCAGGAGGGTGGCGGACTTTCGGATCCCTACAAATGGAATTTTGCTCTGGTTGCCGCCTGGTCTGCGCACCTCGACCCGAACGACACCACCCGAATCGATATTTCGCCGGGAGCCATAGGTAATGTTGACATTGCAGAGTATCCCCGGAACTTTTCAGAGTATATGGAATTCTATGATTTCAGCAACGGGGGAGACACCGGCACGGGGCATTCCGCGAACCCGGCCACAGGCCTGCCCTACGAACCACAACTGGTTAAACGGGCAGATTATACCCGCGCACTTGCTGAATTCTGGGCAGATGGCCCGGATTCTGAAACGCCTCCCGGGCATTGGTTCACCATCCTTAACTACGTCAATGATCATCCGGAAATCATTAAAAAAATCAAGGGGGAAGGCCCGGTGCTTGACGACCTGGAATGGGATGTGAAGAGCTACCTGGCCCTGGGAGGGGCCATGCACGATGCTGCGGT
>DATIPV010000276.1:0-4335 GCA_035471525.1 Robiginitalea sp. | reverse complement strand
GGCCGCTCGAAAACCAAAGGCGGCTCAACAAGTCGGCTGTTCGCCTGGCCATGCCCGAGGTTCCCGAAACCCTGTTCATGGAAGGGCTGATAACCCTCCTGCAAACGGACCGGGACTGGATCCCTGAACAGTCGAACAGTTCGCTCTATATCAGGCCCTTCATCTTTGCCTCGGGCACCGGCTTCCACGCCTCTCCTTCCGACCGGTATACCTTCATCATCGCCTGTGCCCCTTCCGGTGCCTATTTCTCAGGCAAGGTGAGTGTCCGCATCGAGGAGACCTACTCGCGCGCGGCCAACGGAGGAGTGGGGTACGCCAAGGCCGGCGGGAATTACGCCGGTTCCTTCTACCCCATGCAACTGGCATCCCAGGCAGGGTTCCAACAGGTAATCTGGACAGACGACAATACCCACGAATTTATTGAAGAGGCCGGGGCGATGAATATTTTTGTGCGCATCGGCGACACGCTGTTCACCTGCCCGACCAGCGACCGTATCCTGGACGGGATTACCCGGAAAAGCATCGTGCAATTGGCCGAGGCCGAGGGAATTCCCCTGGAAGTGCGCCGGATCCGGGTTTCGGAACTTATTGAGGCCGCCGAAGACGGCAGCCTGAAAGAAATGTTCGGGGCAGGCACGGCGGCCGTGGTATCGCCTATAAGCAGTTTCGGGTTCAGAGGCAGGCTCTATACCCTCCCGGAACTGAAAGACAGCTACGCCTCCCACATCAAGAAGCGCATTACGGATATTCAGTACAACCGCTGCGAAGATCCCTACGGCTGGCGGTACGAAGTAATCTGAAACCGGTCCCCGTAATCGCTTTCAGGGTTCCCGGTCCAGGACGGCCCGGATATTGGGCTTGAAATAATTCGGGCCCTTCAGAACCTTGCCGTCTTCGCGGTACACCGGCTTCCCGTCGGCACCCAGTTTGCTCATGTTGCTGCGCTGGATCTCCTCGAATACCTCTTCGATTCTGTACTGCATGCCGTGCTCCAGGATGGTGCCGCAGAGGATGTACAGCATATCCCCCAGGGCGTCTGCCACTTCCACCAGGTCGCCCCGGTTGGCCGCTTCGAGATACTCCCGGTTCTCCTCATCCATCAGGTTAAAGCGCAGCAGGTTCTTTTCCGGGCCCAGGCTGGGCCGCGGTTGTTGGGAAATCCCCAGGCCGAATGCCGTGTGAAAAGCGGCGACCGCTTTGATCTTTCGTTTCATTTTCCGTGCAGATTCGATTAGTTTTGGCTAAAAATAAAAAGATGTTCAGCCCGGGACAAATTGTTTTTGCCGCCCTTTTCGTAATTGCCTTTACGGGCATCCTGATCTGGATGTACCGGAAAGACCGCAGCTGGCACCGAAAGCAATACCAGGGGGCCCGGTGGGTGTTGGTATTCTTCGTCGCCTTCGTACTTATCCTCTTTATTTTGAAGTATTTGCTCAAAAACTGAGGCCCTGTACTGCCTTAACAACAAAATTGAAGGCTTTCGCAACGAATTTGGATTTGGATGGTGAAGTCCATCAGAATTGACGTATTTTTGCGTTTAACTTCTCTAAAGAAGCTTCCGATGACCGTATTCCTTGTGATTTTTTCAGTCCTTCTTTCCCTCAACGTCCTGTTGCTGCTCTTCAGTTCCAACCGGCGTTTCCGGGTCGGGAAGTCATCAGCGGTTTCAGGCCGCCAGCCGGCCGTATCGGAAGATTATCCCCTGAGAGCCTTCGATTCCGAGTATCAGAAAGCTGTTTAAAGCAAAGTTTCTTAGATTTACGCAACGGACGGTTCACCGTTCCGGCACGACTTTATCCAGCACCGGTCCTCTATGAAGCAATTGCTACTGGTTATTCTGGGCGGTGGCGCAGGCAGCGGCCTCCGCTACCTGGTGAGCCAATACCTCAACCCGGTTGTCTCCGGATTTTATCTCGGCACCTTTCTGGTAAATATGCTGGGCTGCCTCCTTATCGGGCTCCTGCTGGGGGCCTCCCTCAGGAATGAATTCGTAAGCCCCGTACAGACAGCATTGCTGGCAACCGGCTTTTGCGGTGGGTTCACTACCTTTTCCACCTTCGGCCTCGAGCAATTCCTGCTGCTGCGCGAAGGCAGCTACCTGCCCCTGCTCTGGTACACCCTGGGAAGCCTGGTGGTGGGCGTACTGGCTGTATCCCTGGGATTCTGGCTATCGCGCTTCTTCTGAGCCGGGCATTACACCCGTCTTTCTAACCCTTTGTTCTTGATGAATCTTTAAGGCCTCTGCCGTTTTGCAGGCCTTTTCCTGTTATTTCCCGATGGCGGGCAATTCGTCAGCGGAAAAGAGATCAAGGATTTCCTAATTTTTTAATATAAAATAGTATTACCCCTATTTTTTGGGGGGTATAATTATTATATACATAAATATTTAGATAATACCCCCCTTTTTAATGGGGGTTATTTTCTTTTTAATATATATTTGGCCCGATCAACAATAAATTTTACCCATGAAAAAAGTGGAAGCAATTATCCGTAAATCCAAATTTGATGAGGTCAAGAAAGCCCTGCATCAGATTGAGGTAAACTTCTTCAGCTACTGGGATGTCACCGGGGTTGGGAACGAGAAACAAGGGCATGTGTATCGGGGCATTTCCTACAGCACCTCAGACATACAGCGCCGATACCTGGTTATCGTGGTCTCCGACGAATTCCTGGAACGAACCGTGAACACCCTGCTCGATACGGCCCATACCGGCAATGTCGGGGACGGCAAGATCTTCGTGTCAGACATGCTGGAAGCCTACCGAATCAGAACCCGAGAAAACGGCTACGCCGGAATCAACTAACCAAAGCTTTAAAATCGTATGGATACTGGATTATTTACAGCCAACAATGTATGGATGATGGTGTGCACCGCGCTGGTTTTCTTCATGCATGCCGGATTTGCCTTTCTCGAAATAGGGCTCACCCGGCAGAAAAATACTATCAACATTCTTTTCAAGAACATTTTCATTATCACAGTGGGCCTTCTGATGTATTATATCGGGGGATTCAACCTGATGTACCCCGGAGAGTTCAATGGATTTCTCGGCTTCTCCGGCTTCGGACTGGAAACCGATGCAGCAGGCCTTACCCCTGAATATGCCAGCGGCGGGTACACCTACTGGACCGACTTCCTCTTCCAGGGCATGTTTGCCGCCACGGCAGCCACCATTGTTTCGGGGGCCGTTGCAGAGCGGATAAAACTGGGCCCGTTCATGATCTTCACCCTCCTCTATGTAGGGCTGGTATACCCGATTGTGGGCTCCTGGCAATGGGGGGGCGGATTCCTGTCTACCCTGGGGGGAGATGATGCCGGATTCTACGATTTTGCGGGCTCCACCCTGGTGCACTCGGTTGGAGGCTGGGCCGCCCTGATAGCCGTTTGGCTGCTCGGGGCCCGGATCGGAAAATTCGGAGAAGACGGCAAGCCCAATGCGATTCCGGGCCACAACATCCCCATGGCCACAGGCGGGGTGCTCATCCTCTGGCTGGGCTGGTTCGGGTTTAACGGCGGGTCGGTGCTATCGGCCGACCCGGCAGCTACCTCCCTGGTCCTGGTTACCACCAGCCTGGCAGCAGCAGCCGGCGGAATAAGCGCCTTTCTCGCCTCAACACTCGCCTATAAGAACTACGACCTCACCATGTTCCTGAACGGAATACTGGGCGGCCTGGTAGGCATTACCGCCGGGGCCGACCAGATGTCGCCCAATGAAGCCGTACTGATCGGACTGATAGCAGGTGTCATTATCGTGGGGGCGGTTGCCCTGATCGATCGCCTCCGGCTCGACGATCCGGTCGGGGCCATAGCCGTGCACCTGATATGCGGCATCTGGGGTACGCTGGCTGTCGGGATTTTCGGGGCGAAAGCCGGTCTTGACCAGTTCCTGTACCAGCTTACCGGGGTAGCAGCGGCCGGTATCTTCTGCATCGCTGCGGCTTTCATCATCCTCTCCCTTCTGAAAAAGATCATGGGAATCCGGGTTTCCCGGGAGGAGGAAATGGAGGGGCTCGACCTGCACGAGCACGGGATGGACGCCTATGCCGATTTCCGCATGAACCAGCATTAAAATTTAAAGGAGACGGAGCGTTTGGCAGAACGCTCCGCTCCTTCGCATAATCCACTTTACCAACGTTTCAACTCACTCACTCTAATGACAGAGTCTACTAAACATTGTATTATGAAAGCGATTACAAACCCAAGTTACGCAAAATATCTGCTTTTTCTGGCGGTGGTACTGACAGGCACACCCCTCAGCGCCCAGGAAGAGGAGGCAGAGAGCAGGAAATTCACTATCAGCGGATCGGTAGACGCCTACTACCGCGCCAACTTCACCG
>DATIPV010000275.1:0-3794 GCA_035471525.1 Robiginitalea sp. | reverse complement strand
TTTGGTCTGGATATCGACAAAACCGTTTTTTACCGCCAAAGCGATGTGCCACAGGTTACCGAATTGGCCTGGTACCTCAGTTGCTTCTTCCCCTATCAGCGCCTTACCCTGGCACACTCCTTCAAAGACAAGGCCGACCGGCTGGAAGACGTAAACGCAGGGCTTTTCAGCTATCCCATGCTTATGGCGGCCGACATCCTGCTATACGACGCCGATATCGTGCCGGTTGGGAAAGACCAGCTCCAACACCTGGAAATGACGCGCGATGTGGCGGCGCGCTTCCACGCCCAGATGGGGGAAACCTTTGTTATGCCCGAGGCAAAGGTTCAGGAAAACACCATGTATATTCCCGGCACAGACGGGCAAAAAATGAGCAAAAGCCGGGGGAACCTCATCGATATTTTCCAGCCCGACAAGGCCCTTAGAAAGCAAATCATGGGTATCGTAACAGACAGCACGCCTCTGGAAGAGCCCAAAAACCCGGATACCGACACTGTTTTTGCCCTTTACAGCATTCTGGCCCACCCGGAAGAAATATCCCAGATGCGGGCGAACTACCTGGGGGGGAATTACGGGTATGGCCACGCCAAGCAAGCCTTGTATGAGTGTATGCTCAGGGCCTTCGGCGAAGCGCGGGAGCGTTTTCACTACTATATGACGCACCGCGACGAGATAGACCAGGCCCTTGAAAGGGGTGCCCGGAAGGCTTCTGCGGTAGCCGACGCCGTGCTGAACCGGGTGCGGGTCAAATTGGGGTACTAACAGGCCCTTCCGACCAGCCGGTCTGCAAACGTGCCGCCGGTTCGGATCGCGCCTGTCGCAATCTCCGCCAGGAAACTTCGATTTTCGACGATTAGCTCAAAAAAGGGGCGGATTTCGGTCTGCCCGCCGATAAACCGACCTGCCGGTCTGTTTTTCACCCTGCCCACGCATACCTTTTACCGGGCAAAGGCCGTACAAATCCCTGCAATTCGAGGTCGAACAAGGCGGCAGCGGCCTTTTGCACCGGGAGCCGGCAACCCCGCGCCAATTCGTCCAGGGTAGGTTCGCCATTTTCGCGGAGAAAGGAAGCCAGATTCCGCTCGATTTCCGACCAGTGACCGGGGATGCGCCCGGGTCCCTTTTCTGACGGGGCTGCCGGCCCGGTCCAGTTCATGGCCTCCATGAATTGTCTGGCCGATGTGAGCAGCTGTGCCTTTTGTTGGCTTATAAGGCCGTTACAGCCTTCGCTGTAGGTGTCGTCGGCCCTTCCCGGTACCGCAAACACTTCCCGGTTGTATCCGAATGCCAGGTCGGCCGTTGCAAGGCTCCCGCCCCTTGCCGCAGATTCTATCACCACCGTGGCCTGGCAGAGGCCTGCGATGATCCGGTTGCGCCTCAGGAAATGATGCGGCTCCGGCGCGGTACCGCTCCAGAATTCGGTGAGCAGCCCCCCCTGTTCTGCGATCTGCGGCGCCAGCCCGGCGTGTGCTTCCGGATAAATCACGTCCAGGCCGTGTGCCAAACAGGCCACCGTATGCAGGCCCTGGTTCAGGGCCGCCTGCTGGGCGCAGACATCCACCCCAAAAGCCAGCCCACTGACGATTACCGGGTTTAAGCAGGCGATTTCCGCAATGAATTTTTCGCAGAATCGACGGCCGTATCCCGTCATGGCCCGGGTGCCGACCACTGCGAGGACCGGTCTTTTGTTCAGATCGATCAGGCCCCTGTGAAACAGCAACAGCGGAGCGTCTTCGCATTGTGCCAGGTTTACGGGATAGTCGGGGTTCAGATACGTCAGGCAGCTTATCTGTTCCTTCAGGGTATATTCGTATTCCCCGGCTGCCGCCCTCAGATGCGATTCCTCGCCAAGGGCGGCCTCCAGACCGGTTCGCAGCCTGGCCCGTGCCGAGAGCCCGGGATCTTCAAAGACAGCCGTTGGGCTGCCGGCCAGGGCAATCAGCTTTTTGGCGCGTACCGGTCCCAGGCCCGGGATTTTTTGTAAGCGAAGAAGCGCAATTATTTCATTTTCTTTCATTTATCCCAGTAATTCACAATCGATGGCATGCAACATGTTGAAAAAAGTATCGGGGGCCGGTTGCCGAAAAGGTCTAGAATTGCCATCTTTGCGTTATGGGGATTCCTCACTACATAGATTCGCTGCTCTACCGCTACCAGTGCGTAGTGGTTCCTTCTTTCGGGGCTTTCCTGACCCAAAAAAAACCTGCCAGCCTGCAAAAGGAAAGCAATAGCTTCTATCCGCCTACCAAGGAGCTTTCCTTCAACACCCAGCTGCAAACCAACGACGGGCTCCTGGTTTCTCACATCGCCCAGGCCGAAAAGAAACCTTTCGAAGAAGTTTTGAAAATGGTGGAGCAAGAAGCCAAAAGCTGGTTCCGCGAGCTCCGCAGGGAAGGCAGGCTGGAACTGCTCCCCCTGGGGGAATTCCGGCTGAATCAGGAAGGCAATATCCGCTTCGTGCCGGCCGAAAGGAACAATTACCTCACCGCATCCTTTGGTCTGAGCGCCGTGCTGGCCTCCCCGGTTACCCGGGAAGTCCTCAAGCAGGAGGTCGAAATCCTGGAGGAACATATCCCGTTCACCATAACCCCTGAGAGGCGGGAACAAACCGGAATCAGGCCGTATTTCAAATACGCTGCGGTAATCCTGCTCGCCCTGGCCACCGGGCTGAGCGGCTACACCTGGTACAGACAGCAAACCGAGGCAGAAGGCCTGGTTCGCGCGGAAGCCCAAAAGCAGGTTTCCCGACACATACAGGAAGCCACCATTTTCGGGGCACAACCCCTGGAACTCCCTTCCATTACCCTCGAAATCGATCGCAAAAGTACGGGCATACATCACATTGTCGCCGGAGCATTCCGGATTCGTGAAAATGCCGATAAGAAAATCCGGCAGCTCCGCCAGCAGGGCTTTGACGCGCATTATATCGGACAAAACCCGCATGGGCTGCATCAGGTCGCCTACGGCAGCTTTGCCGATCCGAAACAGGCGTTGGATTCCCTGCACAAGATAAGGCGCGCCATTTCGGCCGACGCCTGGCTGCTTTCCAAGCGATAGAATTGCCCCGCCTTCCCGTTTAATTCCCGGCATGAGCGTATCTTTGCCCTAAAAGAGCCCTTCATGCAGCCAAAGACGCCCAGCGATTCACGTACCATCATGACCGATTTGGTGCTCCCGAGTGAAACCAACCCCCTGAACAATCTGTTTGGCGGGGAATTATTGGCCCGGATGGACCGGGCGGCCAGCATAGCGGCCCGGCGTCACAGCCGGAGCATAACCGTAACAGCCTCGGTAAACCATGTGGCCTTTAACCGTTCGGTGCCCCTGGGCAGTGTGGTAACGGTGGAAGCGGCCATTTCCCGCACCTTCCGCACTTCCATGGAAGTATTCATAGATGTCTGGATAGAAGACCGCTTTAGCCTGGAGCGCACCAAGGCCAATGAAGCCATTTATACCTTTGTGGCGGTAGACGACACCGGAAAGCCCACCGAGGTGCCCCCCCTGATCCCGGAAACCGAGCTCGAAAAACAACGTTTCGAGGCCGCTCTCCGGCGCAAACAGCTGAGTCTGTTATTGGCCGGAAAAATGAAGCCGCAAGAAGCGACCGAGCTCAGGGCCCTGTTCACCCAGGGGTCCTAAAAATCAAAATGGTCGGGGTGAGGGCCTATGCGGTGGCTTCGATCCAGGCCGGCAATCCGGGCCATATCCTCAGGGGCCAATTCAAGGTCGAAGATCCCCGCATTGGCTGCAATGCGTTCTTTATTGGCTGATTTCGGAATGGTTACCACCCCCTT
>DATIPV010000274.1:0-2839 GCA_035471525.1 Robiginitalea sp. | reverse complement strand
GGGAAGGCCCTTAAGATAGCCGGGGCGAGCGAAAAGCTGAATATCCTCAATTTTGACTTCAACACTGACAGCCGGTATACGTTCTGGAGCGGTATTACCGGGGGTATGTTCCTGATGCTGGCCTATTTCGGAACCGACCAGAGCCAGGTGCAGCGTTACCTGTCGGGCAAGTCTATCCGGGAAAGCCAGCTGGGGCTCATCTTCAATGCCATTCTGAAGATCCCCATGCAATTCTTCATATTGCTGGTAGGGGTGATGGTTTTCGTGTTCTACCAGTATAACCCCTCCCCGCTCAATTTCAATCCTGCCGCCACCCAGGCCGTTTACGCCTCCGAGTTCGCCCCGGATTACCAGTTGCTCGAAGATGCGCACAAAAAACTGGAAGTCGACAAAAAGATCGCCCAGGATGCCTTTGCCGGGGCGCTCGACCTGAAGGAATACGCCACCACCATCAACGCCAAGCAACAGATCCTGGATATAAACCGCAAGGAACAAAACAACCGGGAAGCGGCGCGGGAGCTCATCGCCAAAGCCGATCCGTCGGCCGAGACCAACGACAAGGATTACGTGTTTATCCATTTTATACTCAATTACCTGCCCCGGGGGCTTATCGGCCTGCTGCTGGCCGTGATCCTCTCTGCTGCCATGTCGTCGACGGCGTCGGAACTGAACGCCCTGGGGACCATTAGCGCCCTTGACCTCTACAAGCGGAACCGGCCCGAGCATGCCGATCCCAAGCATTACGTAAGGGCTTCGCGTTTCTTTACCCTGGTTTGGGGCGTCCTGGCGATTTTGGTGGCCTGCGTGGCCGACCTGTTCGACAACCTCATACAGCTGGTAAACATTATCGGTTCCATTTTCTACGGAAACGTACTCGGGATTTTTCTGCTGGCCTTCTTCTTCCGTTTTGTGAGGGGTAACGCGGTATTCGTGGCAGCCGTGATCACGCAGGTTATTGTGGTTGTCGGCTGGTATTTCGACTGGATGTCGTATCTCTGGCTAAATGCCTTCGGGTGCACCCTGGTTATCTTGCTGGCCATGCTTATCGAGGCTTTCGACCGCATGCTGGGAACGCCTCCCATCCGGGTATAAAAAAACCCGGGCCGTCGGGCCCGGGCGTAAAGATTCGAAGCGGTTCGGAGATTACATCCCACCCCACTCCCTTATGGAATCTTCATTCATTTTTACGTAGTCGGCATTGCCCGCTTTTTTGGCAGCTTCCAAGGATTTTTTGGCTGCTTCGATGGCGCCTTTTGTGTCGCCCAATGCGGCATAGATCAGCGACTGGCGGCGCGACATCCAAAACGCGTCTCCGTTCATGGACACCGCCTTGTCGATCCATTCACGGGCCTTTTGCAGGTCTTGTCCCTCTTCGTGATAGTAAGAGGCTGCAGCGTAATAATCGTTTGCTCCCGGGCCGCGCATGGCCGACTCAATGCTTCGCATGGCCTTTTCCCTCGTGGGAACCCCGAAGGGAACGGCTACATAGGTATTGGCCCACATCAAGCCAATGGACGCCCCGTTGTTGGTGAGATCGTCGATGGTAATGGTGAAAGTCTCCACCTGATCGCTCATGTTGTAAACGGGAACGGAAACCGAGGCGGCCACTTTGGCATCGTCCCATTGGGCCGGCAGCCCCCCATTATTGCTGTCGGTGTAGAAATAAACTTCCCAGCTTTCCCGGCCTGGTTTGGTGTACAGGGCATAGGTCCCTGCGGGCAGGGCAGCTTCCCCGACGGTAACCGCGTCGCTGAAGGAAACAGTGGTATTGGCATTGGCCCCGGTCCGCCAGACTTTATCGAAGGGTACCAGGTCTCCAAAAATAGTACGCCCCTTCATGGAGGGCCGTGAATATTTTACCACCACTTCGGTGAGCCCGACCATTTGCGTGAGTTCTGAACCCGGACTGGGCGGCGGGGTCTGAATCTGAGCGGTCGCCCATGCGCCTCCCAATAAGCCGACCCAAAGTAGAATTGATTTTTTCATAGTTAACAGCGATTTAAAGTTTGGACTAAAGCTACGTATTCGGGGAACCGCGAAATGTTAAAATTATCTGAAAAGCGCCGGATTCCCCCTGCTAGTATCTCAGGAAAGGGCGCGAAAGGATGCGGTCGCCCATGTATAGGGCCAGATAATAGACCGAGGTCTCGAGGGTGGAAATATCGATCTGCCCCGGGGGTTCGCCCGGGCCGCTTTCAAAAAACACCCGGCGGCCGGTAGTGTCGTAAACAGCCCTGGCCAGGATGCGCCCCGGGCTATCGAGGGCAAATTCCAGGATGGGCGATCCCGGGGCCCGGTACACGCGCAGATCGGTGCTTCCCCTCCCCCCTTGCGGCATTTCAGTCCCGGGGTTCGGTTCAGGGCCTGTCCCCTGATCCGGAGGCGATGCGCCATCGCCCGCAGTGGCCGGTGGCTCCAGGATGAATACCGAAGCAGGCAGGCTCAAAAAAGCATTGGAATAGGATTCGGAAGACACAAAATAACGGTTTCCGGGGGCCGGACTCAACCCCTCGGTCTGCCCGAAGCCGATGTCGAGCTGCTCCCTGGTGGTAGCGTCGGCAAAGGAAAAATCAGGGCCTGAAGGGGGCACAAAGACCGTGAATGGCTGTAATTGGGCACTGTAGCCGAGCAGCACCAGCCCTCCCGAACCGGGGTCGTGAGCGGCGGCCGTTATCAAACCCCTCACGGGATAATCGGCTGTCCGGCGCGCCTGGTACTCCCCGGGGGCCTTGGGGAGGCTGTATACCGCGGTTGCCCCCGTTTTCCATTGCTTGGTAAAGATCAGCAGGGAATCGCCCCAGGATACCAGCGCTTCGGCATCCCAGTCGCTGTTGCCCGC
>DATIPV010000273.1:0-4634 GCA_035471525.1 Robiginitalea sp. | reverse complement strand
TGGCCAGCGGCAAATTTGCACGCGTTTCGCAGCTTCCCGGGAGCCCGTCGGCCCTCGCCTGGTCGCCCGACGGCACCCGCCTGGCTTTTTCGATGATAGTGGACGTCGAGCCTCCGGTACTGGCCAAACTGCCCAGCGCGCCGAAAGGGGCCAAATGGGCCGGCGCCCCCCGTATAACGGACCGGTTGTACCACGAAGCCGACGGGCGCGGGTATATCCCGCCCGGTTTTTCCCACATTTTTGTAATACCCGCCGACGGGGGGGCTTACCGGCAATTGACTTCGGGTTCCTTTCAGCACAGGGGGCCTTTATCGTGGGCCCCGGACGGACGGGAAATTTATTTCTCGGCCAACCGCAACCCCGATTGGGAGTACGATTTCCGCAACAGCAACATCTATGCGGTTTCGGTCTCTGACGGGAATATTCGAACCCTCACGGAGCAGACAGGGCCCGAAGAGGAGCCGGTGGCTTCTCCGGATGGGAAGTATGTCGCTTTCCACGGCTTTGAAGACCGGGTACAGACCTACCAGGTCGACGCCCTCTATGTGATGCGGCCCGACGGCAGCGATGTGCGCGTGCTCACCCCAAACCTCGACCGCAGCGTAAGCGATCTGCGGTGGGATGCCGCCGGTAAGGGCGTCTATTTCACCTACGACGACCTGGGGAATTCCAGGATCGGTTACGCCTCGCTTGACGGAAATTTCCGGAAGCTGGCCGACAACCTGGGCGGCACCTCCATAGGCAGACCGTACGGAGGGGGATCCTTTAGCTTGTCTGAGAAAGGCACCATCGCCTACACCTTTACGCGGCCCGAATTTCCGGCCGACATAGCGCTTGTTGAAAAGCCCAACCAGGCGCCCAGGCGCATAACCCGCCTCAACGAAGGCCTGTTCGGGCATCGTATGCTGGGCAGGGTCGAGGAAATTTGGTACGACTCCACAGTAGACGGCAGGCCCATACAGGGCTGGATCGTGTATCCGCCCGAATACGATCCGAACAGGGCCTATCCTTTCCTGGTGGAAAACCATGGCGGCCCCATTTCGAACTACGGAGACCGCTTTTCGGCAGAAATGCAATTATACGCCTCTGCCGGATACATTGTCTTTTACCCGAATGCCCGCGGGAGCACCAGCTACGGGGAGGCTTTCGGGAACCTGCTGTATCACAATTATCCCGGAGACGATTACCAGGATGTGATGGACGGGGTAGATGTCTGCATCGGCCGCGGCATTGCCCACGAAGACCAGCTTTTCGTGACCGGCGGAAGCGCAGGGGGGATTATGACCGCCTGGATCGTCGGCAAGAATAACCGCTTCGAGGCAGCCGTGGTCGCCAAACCGGTCATGAACTGGATCAGCAAGACCCTAACGGCCGACAATTATTTCTACTATGCCGAAAACCGGTTCCCGGGCCAACCCTGGGAAAATTTTGAGACCTACTGGCGTTTCTCGCCCTTATCGCTGGTGGCCAACAAAGAAACCCCTACGATGGTAATGGTGGGGATGAACGACCTGCGCACCCCGCCTTCGGAGGCCAAGCAATTGTACCACGCCTTAAAACTCCGGAAGGTTGAAACCCTGCTGGTCGAAATTCCGGAAGCCGGCCACGGCATTGCCGACCGCCCCAGCAACCTGATCAGCAAGATAGCCCATACCCTGGCCTGGCTGGATAAATACCGTAAAACAGATACAAAATGACACCCCGCCGACGAAGACATTGGTTTTGGAACCTGCTGCTGGTGCTGAGCCTGCTGGTTTGCATGCTGGCATTTGTGGCCCATTACCGGAACTGGACGCGCCTGCAACCCGACCGGATGCAACTGCTTTCGGGATTGTATTTCCTGGAACTGCCCTACGCAGAGATAGACAGTTTGGTCTGGAAGGAAAAAATGCCTCACATGGAACGCGAACACGGGTTCTCGGCCGGGGCTCGCGAAAAAGGCGTTTTCAGGGATTCGCTGAACCCCGGCTACCGGGTGCGCGTTTTTGTAGACAACCTGCGGCATCCCAAAATCAAAATCCGTTACCGCGATTCGCTTACCCTGTACCTGAATTTTGCCGATTCCACCGAAACCGTGTCCATGTTCCGGCTGCTGGAACAGAAAATTCAGGAACGGAATAATCCGATTCCGCAATGAATCGGGTAAGAATGCCCGGGTTTTGTCGTGAGTTCTTACTTTTGCGTCTTGTTAACTATAACGCATGAAGGCTTTTTGGCTCTTTGTTCTCCTGGCAGCTCCTTTGCACCTTTGGTCGCAAAATATCCTGGAGGTACAGGTCGAGGGGGTAGAAAGCTCAGATGGCCTTATTCAGGTAGCGCTTTTCACTTCCCGGGACGGGTTTTTAAAGACGACGGGCGCCTACCGCACCGACAGTGTTAAGGCTCTTAAGGGCACCACGCGCCTGCTTCTGGATAACCTTCCTCCGGGCACTTATGCCCTGGCCCTTTTCCACGACAAGAACGAAAATTTGAAGCTCGACACGAATTGGATCGGCATCCCCAAGGAGCCCATGGGTTTTTCAAATGCCCGTATGAAGACATTCGGGCCTCCCAGCTTTGAAGAATGCCGGGTAGACTTCCGCGAGAATGGCACCATTTCCATCAGGTTGGAGTAAAGGGCCCCGGAAAGGATTACGATTTTCCCTTGCGGGTAGTGATGAGGATCACCCCATTGGCCCCGCGCGAACCGTAAAACGAGGCTTCGGCACCGCTTATGGCGCGGATCGATTCCACGTCAACGGGCTGCACGATGTCCTGGATCAGCTGGAAGGAATTTCCGACCGCAATGCCGTCTACTACGTACAAGGGCTCTGAGCGCGCCCCGTCCTGAATGGAGTTGTTACCTTTCATAAACACGGGCACCCCGAATTGAACCGATATTCCGGGCAGTCTCCTGATCCGGGTAAGGAGCGGCAAGACCGCCTGGTTGCGGGCTTCTATCTGCTCTGCGGTTACAGCTCCTGCTGCAGGTGTGCTCTTGCTGCCACCGCAGCCGGCCAGTGCGAGCAGGCAGCAGCCCAGCCCTATTGCCATCGCCTTTTTCATGGTGTGGAATTTGCCAGTCAAGGTACGTCTTTTAAGAGGGTTCCGCAACCTTATATCAGATTTTTAAGGCTGGGTAAAGGGCATTAATGGCAGTTGCAGTCGTCCTCTGAACAGCCGGGCAGCCTGCCTTTCTTTTTCCTTCTGGGCAGCAGAAATTTACGCACCAGGTAGACCAGGGCGAGGGATAGGGCCGCATAGGCCAGTATGGTTTGCAGGTAATCCATATCAGGACAGGAGCTGGTAGGCCATAAGGGCTACCAGGTAGGCAAAGGTACTCATAAAAGACAATTGCAGCAGGGGCCATTTCCAGCTGTTCGTTTCCCGTTTCACCACGGCCAGGGTGCTCATGCATTGCATGGCGAAGGCGTAGAACAACAGCAGGGAGATGCCGGAGGCCAGGTCGAACAGGGGGGAGCCGTCATCCGATCGCACTTCGGCGGCCATCCTGTTTTTAATGGTCTCTTCTTCGTCGCTCCCCACACTGTAAATGGTGGCCAGCGTTCCGACAAACACCTCGCGCGCGGCAAAGGAGGTAATAACGGCTATGCCTATTTTCCAGTCAAAGCCCAGGGGCTGTACCAGGGGTTCTATGAGCTTGCCGAGCTGGCCGATCAGGGAGTGTTCCAGGCGGTAACTCGATATTTCCTGCTTTATGGCCCGCGCTTCCAAATGGACGCCGAAGGCCTGCAGCGAATCCTGAAGGGCGGGCGGCGCCAGGGAGGATGACGGGTTCTCCAGGCTTTCCCGGTATTCGGCCATTTTATCGGCCATATAGGCCTGGCTATGCAGGGAATATCCCTGTTCGGAAATGCGCTGCACCACAATGGCATCGGCATTGCGGAAGTCGGCGCTGAAACCATTCGACCCCAGGAACCAGAGCACTACTGAAATGGCCAGGATAATCTTCCCCGCCCCGTAAACAAAGCTCTTGGTTTTTTCCACTACCGTGTAAAAGACATTTTTCCAGAGCGGCCATTTGTAATTGGGCATTTCCACTACGAAAAAATTGCGGCTGGGTACTTTCAGGATCTTATCGAGGGCAAGGGCAGAGATAATGGCTGCCAGGAAGCCGATCAGGTAGAGCCCCATTAGGGTAAGTGCCTGGTAACTGAGCCCGAAAAACCTGCCCTCGGGTATAACCAGGGCTATAATGATCAGGTATACCGGCAAACGGGCCGAACAGGTCATAAAGGGGGTAACCAGGATGGTTATGAGCCGTTCCTTCCAGCTGTCGATGTTCCGCGTGGCCATTACGGCCGGGATGGCGCATGCCGTTCCGGACATAAGCGGCACCACGCTCTTGCCGCTCAGCCCGAACGGGCGCATCAGGCGGTCCATCAGAAAGACAACCCGGCTCATATAGCCCGATTCTTCCAGGATGGATATGAAGAAGAACAGGAAGGCGATCTGGGGGATAAAGATTACGATACCCCCAATGCCGGCAATGATCCCCTCGGCTATGAGGTCGGTGAATGCCCCGGGGGGCAGGGTGTTTTTTACCCATTCGCTGGCGGCGGCAAATGCCGAGTCGATAAAATCCATGGGCACCGAGCTCCAGTCGTAGATGGCCTGGAAAATAGTAAGCAGGA
>DATIPV010000272.1:0-17967 GCA_035471525.1 Robiginitalea sp. | reverse complement strand
GGCACCTCCGATCGCGTACATTGGATCACCTCCTATTACTGTGAAAAGCAGGGTTGGGCCCCCTCGCAATTCCTCATTTCGAGCTTTAATTGGGACGAACTCCGTGCGTACAGGGCTCTGGACCCCTCGGCCCGCATCGCCGTGCTTACCGAAGGAGACCCCTTGGAAGCCCTGGAAGTGGCCCGGGAACTCAAAGCCGAGGCGATTAATCCGCCCTTCATCAGCATTACCCCGGAAAAGGCCCGGGCCATACATGATGCCGGCTTTAAGGTCTATGTATGGACCGTGAATGAGCCCGAGCAGTTCGAAGAGCTGAAAGCCATGGGGGTAGATGGGATCTTCACGGATTATCCCGATCGGATGCGTTAATGCTCGACCTGATCGTAATCGGAGGCGGGGCGGCCGGATTTTACGGAGCCATCCATACGGCGCGCCAGCAACCCGGTGCCCGCGTCCTGATTCTGGAACAGAACAAAGACGTGCTCTCCAAGGTGCGGATCTCCGGGGGTGGCCGGTGCAACCTGACCCATCGCCCCCTGGACCCCCGCCAACTCTCTTCGCACTACCCGCGGGGCGGCCGGGAATTGCTAGGCCCTTTCCATACCCATGCAAGCAGCGAAACCATGGCATTCTTCGAAGGCCTTGGGGTGCCCCTTAAAATCGAGGCAGACGGGCGGGTCTTTCCGAAAACCGACCGCTCTCAAACCGTGATAGACGCCCTCCGGGGCGAAGCCGGAAGGCTGGGGATCCGGGTACAGACGGGATGCAGGGTTACCGGCATAAGGCCGGTACAAAGCCCTGTAAATACCTGGGCCGTACAAACTGCCGGGGACTCCTTCGAAGCCCGGTGCCTGCTGGTTTGCACGGGCGGCAACACCTCGGTCTGGAGCCTGTTGCACAACCTGGGCCACCGCATCGTGCCCCCTGTCCCCTCTTTGTTCACATTCCGCATCGCCGACCCCAGACTGCTCGGCCTGCAGGGGATAAGCGCCGAAGCCCGGCTGGAGGTACTTCCCCCCGACACCGGGGAGGAACCCCTCGCGGCGGTCAATTTCCGGAAAGCTTTTCGCAGCGGCCATCTGGCAGCGGAAGGACCTGCACTGATAACGCACTGGGGGCTCAGCGGGCCTGCGACCCTCAGGCTTTCGGCCTGGGGGGCCCGTTATTTCGCAGCGTGCGGGTACCGGTTCAAGGTGCGGGTGAACTGGATGCCAGACTACCATCGGGGAGCCCTTAGGCCGTTCCTGATCTCGATTCGGGATACGGACCCGAAAAAGAACGTATGGCGGAACCGGGCCACCCCGGTCCCGGGAAGGCTGTGGGCCAAATTGGCCGAAGCTGCCGGAATTGGTCCGGAAGCGCGTTGGGCTGAAATTTCGTCGGCAGTTCTGGATCGGCTCGTGGAACAGCTCACGGGAAGTGTGTTTCAGGTAGATGGGAAAAGTACTTTCAAGGAAGAATTTGTCACCGCCGGGGGCGTTTCTCTAAAAGATATCCACTTCAGGTCGTTTGAGAGCAAAAAATGCCCCGGGCTGTTTATGGCGGGCGAGGTGCTCGACATAGATGCCCTGACGGGGGGCTTCAATTTCCAGAATGCCTGGACGGGTTCCTTTCTGGCAGCCGGGGCCATAGCCTCCCGGCTCCGCACTCAGGCAAGCACCAGGTAAAGAAAGGCGGCCAGCGCAGCACCCCCAACAGGTCCCACCACCGGTACCCAGCTGTAACCCCACTGACTGCTGCCCTTGCCCTGTATGGGGGCTAAAAAATGGATGATGCGGGGCCCCAGGTCGCGGGCCGGGTTGATGGCGTAGCCCGTGGTACCCCCCAGGCACAGCCCGATACCCCACACCAGCAATGCCACCGGGAGCGCTCCCAGTGAGCCCAGCCCGATCACGGTCTGGCTGTCGCCCAGGGTTGCCTCTGAGAAAAACAGCACGGCGAAAACCAACACGAAGGTTCCCAGCAATTCCCCGAGCAGGTTCAGCGCCGGGTTGCGAATGGCCGGGGAGGTGCTGAAAACAGCGAGCTGCATCCCCGGGTCGGGGGTCCGGTTAAAATGATCCCGGTGCATAAGCCATACCCCAAGGGCCCCTGCCAGGGCACCGATGAACTGGGCCAGCAGATAGGCAGGCACCTGTTGCCAGGAAAATTCCCCGGCAGCAGCCAGGCCCACCGTTACGGCGGGATTCAGGTGAGCCCCGCTGTACGGGGCAGTTACTGCCACCCCCGTGAATACCGCCAGGGCCCACCCGGTCGTGATCACGATCCAACCGCTGTTTTGGCCCTTGGTCCCTTCCAGGACCACATTGGCGTTAACCCCGCACCCCATGAGGATGAGCAAAAAGGTCCCGATAATTTCTGCTGTAAATGCTGTCATGAATGTCTGTTTAGGAAGTTATTGTGCCGTATCGGAAGACCAGGCTTCCAGCGCCCGGATGGCCCGGTACCAGCCCCGGATACCCGCCTCGACCGAAGCCCGCTCCGCGGTGGGCACAAAGCGCGTATCGGTTTGCCAAATCGATTGGATATCTTCGATGCGGTTCCAGTAGCCAACCGCCAGGCCGGCCAGGAAAGCCGCGCCCATCACGGTTGTTTCCACCACTACGGGCCGAACCGTTTCGGTGTTGAGTACGTCTGCCTGGAACTGCATCAGCAGGTTGTTCACGGTAGCCCCTCCGTCTACCCGCACCTCCCGGATGGGGATACCCGAATCGGCTTCCATGGCCTTCAGGATGTCCATGGTCTGGTAGGCGATCGACTCCAGAGCCGCCCGCGCCAGGTGGGCGTCGGTGGTGCCGCGGGTAAGCCCGAAAACGGTGCCCCGCGCCCGTTGGTTCCAGTGCGGCGCCCCCAGCCCGGCGAAGGCGGGGATCAGGTAAACCCCGTCGGTGCCTTCAACGCTGGCAGCCAGGGTTTCCACCTCAGCGGAATTGGAAATGATCTTGAGCCCGTCGCGCAGCCATTGTACCACGGCTCCGGCAATAAAGATGCTCCCTTCCAGCACATAGGTGGTTTCACCCCCGATCTTCCAGCCGACGGAGGTCAGCAGATTATTGCGGGAAACGATGGGCTCCTTCCCGATGTTCATCAGCATGAAGCAGCCCGTACCGTAGGTGTTCTTGACCATCCCGGCCGTGGTGCACATCTGCCCGAAAAGGGCAGCCTGTTGATCTCCGGCTATCCCCGCTATGGGGATACCCTCCTTCAGCAGGGCTTCTGATGTGGTGCCGTAGAGTTCGCTCGATTCGCGGACCTCGGGCAACATGGATTCGGGGATGTCGAGCAGGGCCAGCAATTCCCGGTCCCAGTCGAGGGTGTGGATGTTGAAAAGCAGCGTGCGGGAGGCATTGGTCACATCTGTGATATGCAGGGCCCCCGAGGTCATATTCCAGACCAGCCAGGTGTCGATGGTGCCTAAAAGCAGGTCGCCCTTGCGTGCCTTTTCGCGCGCCCCGGGTACCTGGTCGAGGATCCACTTCACCTTGGTGCCCGAGAAATACGCATCGATCACCAGCCCGGTCCGCTCGCGAATCAGCTCTTCATATCCCTGTTTCTTCAGCGCTTCGCAGAAGTCTGCCGTGCGCTTGTCCTGCCAGACAATGGCATGGTGCACGGGCTTTCCGGTCTGGCGGTCCCAGACCACCACGGTTTCGCGCTGGTTGGTAATGCCGATGGCTTTTACCTGGGCGGGTCGCACCCCCTTGCGCGCCAGGGCTTCGGAAGCCATGCCCGACTGTACGGCCCAGATCTCCTCGGCGTCGTGTTCCACCCAGCCCGGCTGCGGGAAATACTGGGTGAATTCCTTCTGGGCCGTGGAGATAATGCGGCCTTTCCGGTCAAAGAGCAGGGCCCGGCAACTGGTTGTTCCCTGGTCGAGGGCCAGGATGTAATCTTCCATGGATTCGGTTTGGTATATCAGCCTGCCCAAGGGAGCAGCTGGCCTAAAAATAAGGAATATTCCGGGAAGAGAACCACCATCCCTCCAGGCGCCTGCCCCTGGGCGCAGGATTAATTGAGCTGGACGATCCTCAGGTTGAGCAGGCTGGCAAAAACCACCCAGAGCAGGTAGGGGACCATGAGCCAGGAAGCGGGTTTGCTAACCACCCGGAACGATCGGATGGTGAAGACGATAAGCACCAGGAGCACCCCGATTACCCACAGGGCGGCCTCCGGATTGCGCAGCCCAAAAAAGACCACGCTCCAGCTGCCGTTCACCAACAGCTGAAACCCGAAATAATACAGGGCGGTTTTGACCCAGATGTGGTGAAGCCCCCGGGCCCAGACGAGCCCTGCTGCAATACCCATACCGATGTACAGGGCCGTCCATACCGGCCCGAACAGCCAATCCGGGGGCGTAAAGGCGGGCTTTGCCAGGCCCGGATACCAGGTCTCCACAGAGCTCTGGGTCGCAAATCCCGACAGGGCCCCGATCAGCAGGCAGACTGCAACTGAAACCGCTATGCGTTTGTAGGTTTGTTTCCGTGCCCTCATGCTCCTAATGTAGGAAATATTTACATTATGCGGCGGCGGCGAGAAGGACTATCTTTGCCAAAAAACCGGCATGAATCTGGAGGAATTCGAATGCAAGGCGAGGGCGCCCCTGCCCGAATCGGGATCGGTAGCGTGGCAGGCCCCCAGCAATATCGCCCTGGTCAAATACTGGGGCAAGACCGGCCTGCAGCTGCCTGCCAACCCTTCGGTGAGCTTCACCCTCGATGCTTGCCGGACCCAAACCGAGCTGCGCTACAGCAGGCTGGCCAAACCGGCCGGGGTTCCGCCGGCCCGCGTCTTTTTCGAAGGCCGCCCGGCACCCGATTTCGAGCCCAAGATCCAAAAATTCCTGAGCCATGCCGTGGCTTTACAGCCTTTTCTGAAGGACGTGCAGCTCGAGATACATACAACCAACAGTTTCCCGCACAGCAGCGGGATTGCCTCTTCCGCAAGCGGCATGGCGGCCCTGGCCCTTTGTTTGATGGACCTTGAGCGGAGCCTGATCCCGGAGATGCAGCCGGAATATTTCAGGCGCAAGGCATCCTTCCTGGCCCGTCTGGGCTCGGGCTCGGCATCGCGAAGTATCGACGGCGGTCTGGTGCTCTGGGGCTCCCATCCGGGATTGCCGGGAAGTTCCGATCTCTACGCCATTCCCTACCCGCGGGAGGTGCATCCGAGCTTCCTGGATTTCCACGACACCATCCTGCTGGTAGACAAGGGGCGCAAACCGGTGAGCAGCAGCGCCGGGCATGGCCTGATGCACGGCCATCCCTTTGCCGATGCCCGTTTCACCCAAGCCCGGGGCCATCTGGACCAGTTGCAGGGCATACTCCGGGAGGGAGACCTAAAAGCCTTCGCCGACCTGGTGGAAACGGAAGCGCTTAGCCTGCATGCCATGATGCAGACCAGCCATCCGTCGTACGTGCTGATGAAGCCGGAAACCCTGGCAATCCTGGAACGGATCAGGGAGTATCGGGCTTCCAGCGGCCAGCCGGTCTGTTTCACCCTCGATGCAGGTGCCAACGTGCACGTGCTTTACCCCGAAAGCGCCGCACTTCAGGTGTACGCGTTCATACGCGGGGAATTGCTGGATTTCTGCCAGCAGGGGCAACACATCTGCGACCGGACCGGCCCGGGCGCTTCCCGGATCGGGTGATATTTGGTCGGCAGGATCGGGCAGGTCGCAGAGGAAAATCGGCATAAGCATATAATTTTCAATACCTTTACGGGAAAGTTTGTATTTTTGGTCGCGTAACCTCACTCCACACATGAAAGGACCGCTTTTCTATTCCAAAATCCTTCTTTTCGGGGAATACGGAATCATCAAGGACTCAAGGGGGCTTTCCATTCCCTATAACTTCTTCAAAGGGGCCCTGAAAAAAGAAGCCAGCCCGGACGGGTTGGCACAACGGTCCAACCAGAGCCTGCGCCGGTTCGCCTCTTACCTGGAGCAATTGCAGCAGGAAGACCCGGACGGGGTGCGCTTTGACCTGGAATTGCTTCGGAGAGACCTGGACGAAGGGATGTATTTCGACAGTTCCATCCCCCAGGGCTACGGGGTGGGCAGCAGCGGGGCACTGGTGGCTGCCATTTACGATCGGTATGCGCTTGAGAAGATCACCGTGCTGGAAAACCTCACCCGGGAAAAATTGCTCTGCCTGAAGGAAATTTTCGGAAAGATGGAATCCTTCTTTCACGGGAAGTCATCGGGCCTGGACCCGCTCAACAGCTATCTGAGCCTGCCCATCCTGATCCACTCCCAGGACCATATTGAATCTACCATCCTCCCTTCCCAGAACCCCGGAGGTAAGGGTGCCGTGTTTCTGCTCGACAGCGGCAGCGTGGGCGAAACCGCCCCCATGGTGCATATTTTTATGGAAAAAATGAAACAGGAAGGCTTCCGCAAAATCCTCAAAGACAAGTTTATCCGCTATACGGATGCCTGTGTGGAAGATTTCCTCAGCGGGAACCTGCCCTCGCTCTTCGGCAATATCAAAAAGCTGTCTCATGTGGTGCTGAACCACTTCAAGCCCATGATCCCGACCGAGTTCCACCAGTTGTGGAAACAGGGCATCGAATCGAACGCGTATTACCTCAAATTGTGCGGTTCCGGAGGCGGGGGATATATCCTGGGCTTCACGGAAGACCTGGACAAAGCCCGGGAAGCACTCCGGGGACATAGGCTGGAAGTGGTCTACAACTTCTAAACCCGCTGGCATGGTCAGCCGGAAGAACCGAATCCTGGCACTCAAGGCGCTCAGCCTTATCTCAATCGTCCGCGGATACAACATCGGTATAATCGCCCTGGCGCAGTACCTGGCATCCATCTATATCCTGGCGCCGGAAAGACCCCTCAGAAAGGTGGTCTTCGACCCAAACCTGTTCCTGATCGTTCTTTGTTCGGCCCTGGTCATCGCCGGGGGCTATATCATCAACAATTTTTACGATTCCGAGAAAGATCTGATCAACAAGCCCCGCAAGACCATGCTCGACAAGCTCGTCCCGCAGCGCACCAAGATATCTGCTTATTTCGCCTTAAATTTTACCTCCGTGCTGCTGGGCAGCTATGTCTCTTTCCGGGCGGCATTGTTCTTTGCCGCCTATATTTTCGGGATCTGGATTTATTCGCATTGGCTTAAACGGATTACCTTCCTCGGAAATTTCGTATCGGCTACCCTGGCCATTGCACCCTTTTTCGCCGTATTTGTCTACTACCACAATTTCGAGACCGTCATTTTCGTGCACGCCCTTTTCCTGTTCCTGCTTATTCTGAGCCGGGAACTTATCAAGGACATGGAAAACGTGGCCGGCGACCTGGCGCAGGATTACAAGACCATCGCCGTGAAATACGGGGCCGCGGTTTCCAAGCGCTATGTGACCCTGTTGGTGGCGCTCGCCCTGATACCCGCCTACCTGCTCATACGGTATTTCGATGTCGGGTATATGAACCTGTTTTTCATTGCCAGCAGCCTGTTGCTGTTGTTGTTCCTGATCCTGCTCTGGAAGGCGCACAGCAAGCCGCATTACATCTGGCTGCACAACATATTGAAGTTCATAATCGTGTCGGGGGTTTTTGGGATATTGCTCATAGACATCGACCTGGTCCTGAACCGAATCCTGTAAAAGGGTAGGGGGGTTACGCAGGCGATTTAGTACCTTTGCCGAAAAGAGGGTATGAACAGATCGAGTGGTCCCAAAGGCCGCAAACCCCCGGGACGGGATGGTGCCGGGAAAGACCGGAGGCCCTCGGGCAGGGGCAGCGGCAATTTCCGAACCAAGAGCTTTGCCCGGGGCAATGCGCCCATCGGGAACCAAGGGCCTGCCGCCCGGTCAGAGCCCGGCCTGATCCGGCTCAACAAGTACATCGCCAACGCGGGCATCTGTTCCCGCCGCGAGGCCGACACCTATATAGCCGCAGGCAATGTTACCGTTAACGGCCGCTCCGTTACCGAGATGGGGTACCAGGTAAGGCCTTCGGACGAGGTCCGCTTTGACGGACGGCTGATAAAGGCCGAGAAAAAGGAATACATCCTGCTGAACAAACCCAAGAATTTTATAACCACCACTAAGGACGAACAGGGCCGACGTACCGTAATGGAGCTTATCTCGAGCGCTTCCCGTGCCCGGCTCGTCCCGGTCGGAAGGCTCGACCGGAACACCACGGGCTTGCTCCTGTTTACCAACGACGGGGAACTGGCCAAAAAGCTCACCCACCCGAAGCACGGGGTCCGCAAGATTTACCATGTGGAACTCAACCGGGTTTTGAAGACGGCAGACCTGCAGCAAATCCGGGATGGGGTCGAATTGGAAGACGGGCCCATCCGGGCCGACGAGGTAAGCTATATTGACGGGGCCACGAAGCGGGAGGTCGGCATTGAAGTTCACAGCGGCCGCAACCGGATCGTACGCCGCATCTTTGAGCACCTGGGCTATGAAGTGGTGAAACTCGACCGCGTCGTGTTCGCAGGGCTGACTAAAAAGGATCTCCCTCGGGGGCATTGGCGCCCGCTCACCAAGCAGGAAGTGATCAACCTCAGTATGATCCAGTAGCTCTCAGCGCCCGCTCCATCTTTTCCCGGATCCGGTCGAGGCACAGGTTACCCAGGCTGCCCTGGTGGGTGTGGGAAGCGCTCCTGACCGGTTTGTAGCTCCCGTCCTCGATGGACGCCGCCATTTGCCGGTAGGCATCCCGGAATGGCATGCCGCTGCGCACCAACTGGTTCAGGGCATCCACACTGAAAAGGTAATCGTACTTAGGGTCGTCCAGGATATCGCTGCGCACCTGTATTTCCCGTAGACTTTCGGTGGCCATTTCCAGGCACGATTTCAGGGATTCCACGGCCGGGAGCAACACTTCCTTGGTGAGTTGCAGGTCGCGGTGGTACCCGCTGGGCAGGTTGGTGGTCAGCAGGGCCAGCTGGCCCGGTATGCCCTGCAGCAGGTTGCATTTGCCGCGGATGAGTTCGAAAAGGTCCGGATTTTTCTTATGGGGCATGATGCTGCTCCCGGTGGTCAGCCGGTCGGGAAAACCGATAAATCCGAAATTCTGACTCATATACAGGCATATGTCCATCGCCATTCTGCCCAGGGTGGCCGCCACGGCCGAAAGAGCCGTGGCAGTGCTGCGCTCTACCTTGCCCCGGCCCATCTGGGCCGCCACTACATTTACTTTGAGATCGGAAAAGCCGAGTTCGCGGGTCGTGAAATCGCGGTCTATCGGAAAGGAGCTGCCGTAGCCTGCGGCGCTTCCAAGGGGGTTTTGGTCGGCCACCCGGTAGGCTGCCTGTAGCAGGTAAACATCGTCTACCAGGCTTTCAGCATAGGCAGAGAACCAGAGGCCAAAGGAAGAAGGCATGGCGATCTGCAGGTGGGTGTACCCCGGCAGGAACACCCCCTTGTGGGTTTCGGCCAGGGTTATGAGCAGATCGAACAAAGCCTTCACGCGCTGCTGCAGGCCCTGTAGTTCGGTTTTCAGGTACAATTGCATGGCGACCAGTACCTGGTCGTTGCGGGAGCGGGCCGTATGGATCTTCTTCCCCGTATCCCCCAGCTTTTCGGTGAGCAGGTATTCGATCTTCGAATGCATGTCTTCGAATTCGGGTTCGATGGTAAACCTTCCCGCCCCGGCCTCGCGTTCCAGGTGGTCGAGTTCACGGACCAGGTCGCGGGTCTCGGCCGGCGTTAGCAGGCCTATTTCTCCCAGCATGCGCGCGTGGGCCCGCGAGGCCCTGATATCGTAGACGGCGAGCACCAGATCCAGTTCCCGGTCCTGGCCTACCGTAAAACGGTCCGTTTTTTCGTCCGGGCCGGTGCCCTTATCCCATAATTTCATAACCTTTCTTCTTTGTGGGAGGCACACATCCAGGGGAACCTTCCCCTGCTACCCCCGCAGTAAAACTACGTTTTTTCCCTGCATCTCCCTTTCAGGGCGTACCGGCCGGGACGTGCCCGACCATTTGCATCACCGCGGCCCTCCGGTCAGGAGTTGTTCCAGTATGGCTATGTACAGGCCAATCCCCTGTTCAATTTCTTCCAGGTATATGAACTCGTCTGCCGAATGCGAACGCCGGCTGTCGCCCGGCCCCAACTTCAGGGAAGGGCAGCTCAGGGCTGCCTGGTCTGAGAGGGTGGGAGAGCCGTAGGTGCTGCGCCCCAACTGAATGCCCGCCAGCACCAGCGGGTGGTCTGGCGAGATGCGCGACGAATTCAGCCGCAGCGATCGGGCCTTGAGCTTGCAGGGTGCCTGGGCCGTCAGTATTTCTTCGATCTCCCGGTTGGAATAACAATCGTTAACGCGCACATCGATAACCAGGTCTACCTTGGCGGGCACTACATTGTGCTGGGTACCGGCGTTGATCTGGGTTACGGTGAGCTTTACTTCCCCGAGCACTTCTGAAACCTTTGGGAACCGGAAGGCGCGGAACCATTCCAGGACCGGGATGGTGTTGTATAGGGCATTGTTGTCGTTCGGGTGGGCGGCATGAGAGGGGGTACCCGCCACCTCCGCATCGAAGATAACCAGCCCCTTCTCGGCAATGGCCAGATCCAGCAGGGTAGGTTCGCCCACGATGGCCACATCGATGGGCGGCAGTGCCTCCAGCATGCTGTTAAGCCCGTTCGGGCCGGAATTCTCCTCTTCGGCCGATGCGACCAGCACCAGGTTGTGCGAGAGGTCTTGCTTCGGGTGCCAATAGGCAAAGCAGGCCATGAGCGAGACCAGGGCCCCGCCGGCATCGTTGCTGCCCAGGCCGTACAATTTGCCGTCTTCCACGGCAGCCTGAAACGGGTCGCGTGTGTAGGCCGTGTTCGGGCGTACCGTATCGTGGTGCGAATTCAGGAGCAACAGGGGTTTTCCTTCGCGGAAATCCCGGTTAAAGGCATAGACGTTGTTCCCGCGCCGCTGCACGGCGATACCCTCCCGCTCGAGCCAGGCAGCGAGAAGGGCTGCCGTCTGATGCTCCTGACCCGAAAACGAAGGGATTTCGATCAGGTCCTTCAGCAATGCTACGGCACGGGCCGTCAGTTCCTCGATTCGGTTCATAAAGTTACTTCTGTATAGGTTTCGCATTGTGGGCTCAGCAGGGCAGTTGAGCCGATAAAGACCCGCGCCACCCCGCGCTCCAGGGATTGGAAGCAATTGTGGAGCTTGGGGAGCATGCCGGCAGCGATCTTTCCGCCCTCCCTGAGCGTCTCGTACAGTCCCGGATCTATTTTCGGAATTACGCTGGTCGGGTCGTTCACATCGCCGAGCACCCCTTCCTTTTCAAAACAGTAATAGAGGTGGCTCTCATATTCGGCCCCGAGGGCGATAGCCAGTTCGGCCGCGATGGTGTCGGCGTTGGTGTTCAGCAACTGGCCCTTCCCGTCGTGGGAGAGGGCACAGAAGACCGGTACGAGCCCGGCCCCGAGCAGGGTCTTGAGCGCGGGCAGGTTTACCCGCTCCACATCGCCGACAAAACCGTAATCCACAGCCCCGACAGGTCGTTTTACGGCCCGTATCAGGTCGGCGTCGGCCCCGCTAACCCCCAGGGCGGGGCAGCCCAGGGCCTGCAGGCGGGCTACCAGCGTCTTGTTCGCCCAGCCGCCGTAGACCATCACGGCCACCTCCAGGGATGGGCCGTCGGTAATGCGGCGCCCGTCTACCATCCGGGGTTCGATGCCCAGGCGTGAACTGAGCCGGGTGGCCCGCTGCCCGCCCCCGTGAATTAACACCTTGGGCCCCGGCATCCCGGCAAAGGCTTTCGTGAAGGATGCTGCCAGCCCCGGGGTTTCCAGGAAGGCGCCTCCGATTTTTACGATGGATACGGTTTGTGCCATGGGGTTGTCAGGTCAGGGGTTCGATTCCAGCATATGGGCCAGGGCGAGTTGGGCAGAAACGGTGCGGTTGGCCGCCAGCGGGATCACCAGCGAACGCGGCCCGTCGAGTACCGCATCTTCCACCACCACATTCCGGCGTACCGGCAGGCAGTGCATGAAGTAGGCATCGCCCAGCTTGTCGGCGGTCATCATCCAGGCGGGGTCCTGATTCAGGATGGCCCCGTAGTCGGAGTAGCTGCTCCAGTTCTTCACATAGACGAAATCGGCACCCTCCAGCGCTTGTTCCTGGTCGTAAACGGGTTGCAAACCTGCCATTACTCCGGGCGCCAATTCATAGCCAGGGGGATGCGTCACGGTGAGCTCGACCTCCATGCGCCGCATCATCTGCACGAAGGAATTGGCAACGGCCTGCGGCAGGGCCCGGGGGTGCGGGGCCCACGAGAGCACCACCCTGGGCCTTTCCGAGCGGCGGTACTGCTCAATGGTAAGCGCGTCGGCCAGTGCCTGCAGGGGGTGGCCTGCAGCACTCTCCATATTCAGCACGGGCACCCCGGCGTGGCGGACGAATCCGTTCAGGACCTGTTCGGCATAGTCGGCTTCCCGGTCGCTGAGCCCGGCAAAGGCGCGTATCCCGATCAGGTCGGCGTACTGCCCCACCACGGCAGCCGCCTCCCTGATATGTTCGGCCGTACCCCCGTCCATGCGGGTTCCGTCGGCAAATTCCAGGTTCCAGCCCTCCGAGCCGAAGTTCATGACCATAACTTCCATTCCCAGCAGCATGGCTGCTTTCTGCGTGCTCAGGCGGGTGCGCAGGCTGCTGTTGAAGAAGAGCAGGCAAAGGGTTTTGCCACGACCCAGGCCGGCCATAAGGCGCGGATCGGCCGCCAGTTCCCGTCCGGTTTGCAGCCATGCCGGGAGGTCGGTAATATCGTCGATGCTGAGGTAGTGTTTCATCCCAATTCGGTTTTCAAGGCTTCGAAGAGGAGGTCTAACTCCCCGGGCTGTACGTTCAGGGCTGGCAGGATGCGCAGCAGGTTTTTATGCTTGGCGCTGCCGGTAAAAATGCGGTGTTCGAAGATCAGCCGCTTGCGCAGCGCCGCTATCTCGAAATCGAAGGAAAGCCCCAGCATGAGCCCCTGCCCCTTTACCTCCCGGATGGCCGGGATTTCAGAGGCGCGCTCCCGAAAATAGGCCTCCATCCGTCCCGCATGGGTCATAAGTTGCTCCCGCTCCAGCACCTCGAGCACGGCCAGCACTGCGGCACAGGCCAGGTGGTTGCCTCCGAAAGTGGTGCCCAGCAGGCCGTGCGATGCCCGAATGTCCGGGTCGATCAAAATCCCGCCTACCGGGAAGCCGTTCCCCATTCCCTTTGCCACACTGATTATTCCCGGCTGCGCCCCGCTGTGCTGGAAGGCGAAAAAACGGCCGCTGCGGCCAAACCCGCATTGTACCTCATCGGCGATCAATACGGCTCCGTACTTTCGGCAAAGGTCCGAGGCGGCCCGGTAAAAGGCCGGGCTGGCCATATCGAGCCCCCCCACCCCCTGGATTCCTTCCAGGATTACGGCACATACATCGCCTTTCTGCAGTTCGGCTTCGAGCAGTGCGGGGTCGTTTAGCGGCAGGAAGGTAACCTGGTGTGCGGCATTCAGCGGGGCTACGATGGCGGGGTTGTCGGTAGCGGCCACGGCAGCGGAGGTACGCCCGTGGAAACTGTTCTTAAAGGCCACCACCCGTGCTTTTC
Organism: Robiginitalea sp.; assembly: GCA_035471525.1. Taxonomy (GTDB): domain Bacteria; phylum Bacteroidota; class Bacteroidia; order Flavobacteriales; family Flavobacteriaceae; genus Robiginitalea. The sequence goes on along the minus strand of DATIPV010000272.1, from coordinate 4,415 downwards.
CGGTATGGAAAGACGCGAGCTTCAGGGCATTTTCGTTGGCTTCGGCCCCGGAATTGCACAGGAACAGCCGGTATTGCCCGCAGCCGGAAAGGTCTCCCAGCTTGTCGGCCATCTGCTGCTGCAGCGGGTTCTGGACCGAATTGCTGTAAAAGGCGATCTGTCGCAATTGCGTTTCGAGGCGCTTCACGAAATGCGGGTGGGTGTGGCCTATGGAGATTACCGCGTGCCCTCCGTAGAGATCCAGGTAACGATCCCCTTTGCGGTCGGTTATCCAACAGCCCGAGGCCGAAACCGGGGTGATGTCGTACAGGGGGTAGACGTCAAAAAGTTCCATATGCCTACCCTTTGCGGATTTGAGAAATTTTGTCGTAGGAGGTAACAATACCCCTAATGAGCGAAGAGCTCAGGCCCTGGTGTTCCATTTCGTTCAGGCCTTCGATGGTGCATCCCATGGGGGTGGTAACCCGGTCTATCTCCTCTTCGGGGTGGTTGCCCGAGGAGATCAGCAGCTCTGCAGCACCTGCGCAGGTGTGCATGGCCAGCTCCTGCGCCTCATGGGCATCGAACCCGAGTTGGATGGCCCCCTGGGTGGTGGCGCGTATGAGGCGCATCCAGAATGCGATGCCGCTGGCGCAGATCACAGTGGCCGCCTGCATCTGGCTTTCGGGGATAACCATGTAATGGCCCATCCGGTTGAAAATGGCCCCGGCCAGTTCCAGGCGTTTTTTGCCTTTTTCGTTCGAGCAGATGCAGGTCATCGACCGGCCCACGGCAATGGCCGTGTTGGGCATGGCCCGGATAAGATGGCGGTCTGCCCCCAGGATTTCCTCCATTTTTGAGATTCGGTATCCGGTAATGGTGGAAATAATCACATGGTTGTCGTGCAACAGGTCTTTCACCGATTCCAGGATGGCCGAAAAATGGCCCGGCTGCACCGTGAAGATCAGGATGTCTGAGGCCGCCACCGCCTCCCGGTTGTCGGAAGTGATATGCACGTTGCCGTACGATTCAAATTCCCGGATGGGGTCGAGGTTGCGGCGGGTGAGGTACATGGTTGTTGCTCCCCCGCTGTGCAGGATGCCGGTGGCGATGGATAGTCCCAGGTTGCCCGCGCCGATAATGGCTATTTTCATTGGATTCGGATTTAAAAAGCGCTGCCCTTGAGTTCGAGGCCGCACCGTTCGGCCAGGCCGAACATCAGGTTCATATTTTGCACCGCCTGCCCCGATGCACCCTTCAGGAGGTTGTCGATAACCGAGCTTATCAACAGCACCCCCTCGTGTTTGTGCAGGTGCAGGTGGGCGAAGTTTGTGTTCACCACCTGCTTCAGGTGCAGGGGTTCATCGGCGAGCACCGTAAAAGGGGCAGCTTGGTAAAAGCTCCGGTACAGGGCCCGTGCCTCTTCCAGCGATCCGCTGAACGGGGTGTAAGCCGTCGCGAATATGCCCCGGGTGAAATTCCCCCGCATGGGAAGGAAAAACAAATCCCCGGCCTGGGGCTGCAAGCTCCGCAGGCTTTGGTTTATTTCCCCCAGATGCTGGTGTGTAAAAGGCTTGTACCAGGAAAAATTGTTGTTCCTCCAGCTGTAATGCGAGGTTTCCGAAAGCCCCGCGCCAGCCCCGGTGCTTCCGGTGGTGGCATGGACATGCACGGCTTCCGAGAGCAGCCCGGCCCGGGCAAGGGGCAGCAGGGCCAGCTGAATGGCCGTGGCAAAACATCCCGGGTTGGCAATATTGCGGGCCCGTGAAATGGCTTCCGGTTGCAGTTCGGGGAGGCCGTACACGAATTCGCGCCCCCGGAAGCGAGCGTTCTCCTGCAGTCGGAAATCGTGGCTCAGGTCTACCACCCGCGTCTTTTCTGAAAAGGGGTGTTCTTCCAGGAAAGCACTTGAATTGCCATGGCCCAGGCAGAGGAATACCACCTCCACGCCGGGGTTTACCGTGCCGGTAAAGCACTGGTCGGTGGTTCCCAGCAGGTCTGGGTGAGCGCTGCTGAGCGGCTTCCCTGCGCGGGTCGTGCTGAATACGAAGTCGAGGCGCACTTCCGGATGCCCCAGGAGCAACCGGATGAGCTCTCCGCCTGTATACCCGGCCCCGCCGATGACACCTGCAGCAATCATGGCTGTTTGTGGATTTGATGGGCAATTTTCCCCGGGGTGGACAGGATCTTTATAAAGCCCTTCGCCTCATCGGCCGTCCAGCCCTTGTTCATTTCCCCGTAACTGCCGAAGGAGGCATTCATGAGGTCGTTGCCCGAGCGGATGCCTTCCAGTTCGAACCGGTAGGGGTGCAGGCGCACGAAGACCTCGCCGCTCACATGGCGCTGCGTGTCGGCCAGAAAGGCTTCGATGTTGCGCATCACCTCGTCGAGGTATTGTCCCTCGTGCAGCAGCATGCCGTAGAAATTGGCCAGCTGTTCTTTCTGGAATTGCTGCCATTTGCTCAGGGTGTGCTTCTCCAGCAGGTGGTGTGCCTTGAGGGTGATAAGGGCCGAAGCGGCCTCGAACCCGACCCGGCCCTTGATGCCGATAATGGTATCTCCCACGTGAATGTCGCGGCCAATCCCGTAGGACGAGGCTATTTTTTCAAGGGCCTGGATGTTAGCCACCGGGGAGGCCTTCGAGCCGTCGAGGGCGGTAAATTCGCCCCGGGTGAATTCCAGGCAAACCGTACGGGGATCCGTAACCCGAACCTGGCCAGGGTAGGCATCTTCGGGAAGAGCCTCGCGCGAGCCCAGGGTTTCGGCCCCCCCGACCGAGGTGCCCCAGAGCCCCTTGTTGATCGAATATTTGGCTTTCTCCCAATTGTAGGCAATACCGTTGGCCTGCAGGTATGCGATCTCTGCTTCCCGCGAAAGCCGTTTGTCGCGGATGGGCGTAACAATCTCGATCTCCGGGGCCAGGGTCTGGAAGATCAGGTCGAAGCGCACCTGGTCGTTTCCGGCCCCGGTGCTGCCGTGGGCAATGTGCGTGGCTCCGATCTCCCGGGCGTACTGCACGATTTCGAGCGCCTGTACGATCCGTTCGGCACTAACCGAAAGCGGGTAGGTGTTGTTTCGCAGCACATTGCCGAAGATGAGGTACTTTACCACCCGGTCGTAAAAGGTCTGCTCGGCCCCGATGGCCTTATAGCTGGATGCCCCGAGTTCCAGGGCTTTTGCCCTGATGGCCTTCAGTTCTTCGGGGTCGAAGCCCCCTGTATTTACCGTAACGGCGTGGACTTCAAAGCCCTCCTGCCGGGAGAGGTGGTGGGCGCAATACGAGGTATCGAGCCCGCCGCTGTATGCCAGTACGAGTTTTTTCATGCGTTCTTCTTTTTTAGAAAGAGCGTTTCCTTGATGCTTTTCAAGCGCTCAAAAGTCTTCCTGCTGATCTTCTTTTCGGATCGGGCAGCCCGCTCTGCGCGCGGTTCGGCCGGGTCGAAGAGCATGCCGGTGCAAAGGCACATCTTGCGCTCGGTGCGGGTGAGGATATCGAAATTCTTGCAGGTCTGGCAACCCTTCCAGAATTCCGGGTCGTCGGTGAGCTCCGAGAATGTAACCGGCCGGTACCCCAGCTCGTAGTTCATCTTCATGACTGCCAGCCCGGTGGTGATACCGAAAATCTTGGCATCCGGAAACTTTTTGCGGGAAAGATCAAAAATGGTTTTTTTGATCTTTTTGGCCAGCCCCTGGTTCCGGAAATCGGGATGCACTATCAGGCCCGAATTGGCCACGTATTTCTGGTGGCTCCAGGCCTCGATATAGCAGAAGCCGGCAAACTGCTCTCCTTCCAGGGCGATCACGGCATTGCCGTTCATCATTTTCTTGATGATGTACTCCGGAGTCCGCTTGGCGATGCCGGTTCCCCGGATTTTTGCTGATTCCGCAATGGTGTCGCAGATGATCTGGGCGAATTTTACGTGGGAGGCATTAGCAATAACAATGTCCATTGCCAATCAATTTAATTAAAAGTAAAGGGAAAAATCGAAACGGATAATGCGGAAATGGACTCACCTAATTCCAAAACTGTAGCGCACCCTTACGGGCGGCGGCGTTCGGGCCGGTGCGGCACGGTGAAGAAACGGCCGGTTTCTGAATGTGATGTCAGGTCCTTCATTGCGACACCAAATGTACAAATATAATTTACCCGGCAGTTTCTGAGCCCGAATTTTTGGGAAGTGTAAAAATATTGGCTTTGTGCTTGATGATTTCGTAGAGCAGCACCCCATATACTGCTAAATACTCAACGATCAGCCACAGCTTTTTCTCCTCGATCATCGGGTCGGAATAGGCGGTATAGGATAGCAGGACCAGGGCCGACCAGACCAGGGGGAAGCGCCAGCGCGTGAACAGGCTCAGCAGCAGGGGGAAGGTAAGGTACCACGGATGCACCACGGCCGATATCAGATAGTAGAGGGCCATAACAGCCAGGGCCC
>DATIPV010000271.1:0-1610 GCA_035471525.1 Robiginitalea sp. | reverse complement strand
CGGGTCAAAATTCAGGCTCTTGTGGTAGCGCACCCGGGTGGTGTCGTTCGGCTCGGCGCTCGAGATCCGCTGGTACACCAGCTTCCGGAACGCCTCCAGGTTTACCGCGTCGATAATATATCCCTCCTGCCCCTTGATGCGGATGGGCATTATACGGTCTTTCTTGGCGAAATTGGCATCCGAAACAAAGGCGATGGGCAGAAAATAATGCTGGTAGAAGGCCTCCTCGAAATTCACCCCCAGCAACAGGCCGTAATACACCTCCTCGTGCTGCTGGATGCGGAAGTACTCCTGGAGCTCGATGTACTTGAGGGTGCTCGATTTCCCGCCGTACCACCGCTGTTGCTGCACATAGGTTTCCAGCACCTCCGACAGGAAGGCCTTCACAAAACGGCTGTCTTCCATAAGCGTTTCCCAGGGCTGGTCAATGCTGATTGCGTTTTCGGTTGAGGGTGCGGTCTCTTTTTTCGCCATATCGGGTTATCCTCTAATGTGAAACACGTGCATGGGCAGGTTGGGGTGCAGCTCCACGAAATTCCATTCCTCCTTCCAGTGGTAGGCCGTTTGTGTGAGCAGGTCGAACATTTCCAGGGCGCGCCCCCCGCGCCCCATGGCCTGGAAGGGCAGCTGCACATACCCCTGCTGCATGTTGTTCGGGTCCAGGCTTATGACCACCAGCAGTTCGTCTGTGCGTGCGGCATCCCACTTGTAGAAGGCCAGCAGGTTCGGGTTCTCCAGCCCGCAGAAAAACAGGTTGTTGGTCTGTTGCAGCGCCGGATGAGCCCGGCGGATGGCGTTTAGCCGCCCTATTATATGGATGAGCTTGTTCTGCAGGGTCCAGTCCCAGTGCCGGATCTGGTATTTTTCCGAATCGAGGTATTCTTCCCGGTCGGGCAACGGCTGGCTCTCCATGTATTCGAATACGGGCCCGTAGATGCCTATGTTCCCGCATAGGGCGGCCGCCAGGGCGTAACGGATCATGTGCATCGATTCCCCGGCATGCTGGAGGTGATACGGGTTGATGTCGGGTGTATTCGGCCAGAAATTGGGCCGGTAGTATTCCCGCATTTCGCCCTGGGTAAGCTCGAGCATGTAGTCGATGATCTCCTGTTTGTGCACCCGCCACGTAAAATACGTATACGACTGGGAAAAGCCCTGCTTGGCCAATTGCTGCATAATGCGCGGTCGGGAGAAAGCCTCGGCCAGAAAAAGCACGTCGGGGTGTTTTTTCTTGACTTCCGCTATAAGCCAGTTCCAGAAAAAGAAGGGCTTGGTATGCGGGTTGTCTACCCGGAAAATCGTTACCCCGAAGCCCACCCATTGCAGGGTAACCTCGAGCAGTTCCTTCCAGAGCTCCTTGAAGGCTTTGGATTCGAAGTAAAAATTGACGATGTCCTGGTACTTCTTGGGAGGGTTCTCGGCATACTGAATGGTGCCGTCGGGGCGTTTGCGGAACCACTCGGGGTGTTCGCTTATATACGGATGGTCGGGAGCCGCCTGAAAGGCCAGGTCCATGGCAATTTCCAGGCCGTGATCCCCGGCTTTGCGGATGAGCCTTCGAAAGTCGTCTTCCGTGCCGAGTTCGGGGTGCAGGTGGCGGTGCCCGCCGT
>DATIPV010000270.1:0-3487 GCA_035471525.1 Robiginitalea sp. | reverse complement strand
CCGCCGCCACCCGCGCAGCAGAATTGGCCCGGGCACAAAGGGTTGAAGATTCACTGGCTCGGGCAAGAGTTGCCGCCGCCGGGGAAGAAGTGAAGCCCCTGGCCGGGGAGGTTTATCAGGAGGTTTCGGCAGAAGAGGGGCTGGAACCCGGTTTTTACCTGATCGCCAACGTCTTTGGCACCCAGCGGTACCGGGATGCCTTCCTGCGGGAACTTCAGGCCAAAGGGTTCGAACCGGGCCATTTCTACCGGGCGGCCAATAAGTTCAATTACGTCTACCTGGGCCGCTACGCCACCATTTCGGAGGCCAGGCGCGCCCGCGACAGCCATTTCGACGGCAGGTACACCGGCGACCTGTGGATCTTCCGGGTACGCTAGGCGATCTCAGTTCTTTATTTCTTTCTTGAGGAGCACCTCCAGGTAGGCGATGGTGTTGAGCAGGTATTTCCGGTCAGACATGATGGTAGACATGGCCACGGCTCCCTGGATCATGGTATAGAACTGTTTGGCGAATTGCAGGGGAGGCACGGGCAAGCGAAACTCACCGGTATTTGAACCCTTTTCCAGCACCAGGGCAATCTTGCCTTCAATGGTGCGCGCCGTTTCCCGGGCCGCCGCCGCCAGGGTGCGGTGGTTGTACTGGGCATCCACCCCGACGTTCAGAACGGGGCATCCGCCCATGTCGCGGGTAAAGGTGTCGTAATTCCGATAGAAGTCGGTAAGGCGCAACAGGATTTCAGAGGCGCTGCCCGGCCCTTCGAGCACCTGGTCCAGTGCCCCCAGCAAACGCTCGCTGTTGTGGCGGAAAGCGGCCAGGGCCAGGGCATCCTTATTTTCAAAATTGCCGTACAGGGCTCCCTTGGTCAGCCCCGTAGCCTCGGTCAGGTCGCTCATGCTGGTTCCCACATAGCCCTGCCGGTTGAAGATGGGGGCAACCGTTTGTATGATGTAGGCGGTCGTGCGTTCTGCTTTGGTGGTCATCTGAGGGAGTTTGGTACGAATATAAAACTTAGATACGGAATGGTATAATAGTAGCAAAAATAAAAACCCCCGGCCATGGGCCGGGGGCGAAACACGGGCAGCATCTTGTCTTACTCCACCAGTTCTCCCTGGTTGCGGAATACCAGTTCGTCGTTGAAGCAATCGATCAGCACCACACTCTCGGCATGGATGCTGCCCCTGAGCATTTCCTTGGAGAGGCTGTTGAGAACCTCCTTCTGAATGAGCCGCTTGATGGGCCGGGCCCCGTAATGCGGATCGTAGCCTTTTTCAGCCAGATAATTCACCGCATCCTCCGTGGCATCGATGGTGATATGCTGATTCGCCAGCATTTTTTTGACCTGATCCAGCTGCAGGCTCACCACTTCGCGGATATCCGCTTTGCTCAGCGGGGTAAACATGATGATGTCGTCGATCCGGTTGAGGAATTCGGGACGGATGGTCTTGCGCAGCAGGCCCAGCACTTCCACGCGGGCTGCTTCCGTGGCGCTGTAGATGTCGTCGGATTCCTCGAATTTCTCCTGGATGATATGACTGCCCATATTGCTGGTCATAATAATGATGGTATTCTTGAAATCGGCCACCCGGCCCTTATTGTCGGTCAGGCGTCCCTCGTCGAGCACCTGCAGCAGAACGTTGAAGGTGTCGGGGTGAGCCTTCTCGATTTCGTCCAGCAGGATTACGGAGTACGGCCTGCGGCGGACCGCCTCGGTGAGCTGCCCTCCCTCGTCGTAGCCCACATAGCCGGGAGGGGCTCCCACCAGCCGGCTCACGGCATGCCTTTCCTGGTATTCGCTCATATCGATGCGCGTTATGGCATTTTCGTCGTCGAACAGATACGACGCCAGGGTTTTGGCCAATTCGGTCTTCCCGACCCCGGTGCTTCCCAGAAAGAGGAACGAACCGATCGGCCTTTTCGGATCGTGCAGGCCTGCACGGCTCCGCCGGATGGCGTCAGAAACCGCCTGTATGGCTTCGTCCTGGCCGATGACCCGCTGGTGCAGCACCTGCTCGAGCCGAAGCAGCTTCTCGCGTTCGCTCTGCAGCATTTTGCTCACAGGGATCCCGGTCCATTTGGCCACCACTTCTGCGATGTCTTCCTGGGTCACTTCCTCCTTGATCAGGGTGCCCCCTTCCTGTTGGGCGGCCAGCTCGTCCTGCAATTGCTCCAGTCGCAGCTGGGCGTCCTTTATTTTGCCGTACCGGAGCTCGGCCACCTTCCCGTAATCGCCATTGCGTTCTGCCCGCTCGGCCTCCAGCTTGAATTCCTCTATATCCTGTTTGGTCTTCTGGATGCTGTCGACTACCGATTTTTCGCTCTCCCATTGGGCGAATACTTCGTTCCGCTCTTCCTTGAGGTTGGCCAGGTCGGCGTTCAGCGCTTTTAGCTTGGCGCGGTCGTCTTCGCGCTTAATGGCCTCGATTTCAATTTCGAGCTGCATGATCCGCCGGTCGAGCACATCCAGGTTTTCGGGTTTGGAATTGATTTCCATCCGCAATTTGGAAGCCGCCTCGTCCATCAGGTCAATGGCCTTGTCGGGCAGGAAACGGTTGGTGATGTACCGCTGCGACAGTTCCACAGCGGCGATAACGGCTTCGTCCTTGATGCGCACCTTGTGGTGGGTTTCGTATTTCTCCTTGAGCCCCCTCAGAATTGAAATGGCGCTTTCGGTGTCGGGCTCGTCTACGGTAACCTTCTGGAAGCGCCGCTCCAGGGCCTTATCCTTTTCAAAATACTTCTGGTATTCGTCCAGGGTGGTGGCACCGATGGCACGAAGTTCGCCCCGGGCCAGGGCCGGTTTCAGGATGTTCGCGGCGTCCATGGCCCCCTGCCCGCCTCCGGCGCCCACCAGGGTATGGATCTCGTCGATAAAGAGGACGATGTTGCCGTCGGAGGAGGTCACTTCCTTGATCACCGATTTGAGGCGCTCTTCGAACTCCCCCTTGTATTTCGCCCCGGCGATAAGGGCCCCCATGTCGAGGGAATAGATCACCTTGTCTTTCAGGTTTTCCGGCACGTCGCCCTGCACGATGCGGTGTGCCAGTCCTTCGGCTATGGCCGTTTTGCCCGTACCGGGCTCCCCGACCAGCATGGGGTTGTTCTTGGTGCGGCGCGAAAGGATTTGGAGAATGCGCCGGATCTCCTCGTCGCGGCCGATTACCGGGTCCAGTTTTCCCTGGTCGGCCAGTTCGTTGAGGTTGCGGGCATATTTCCCGAGGGCCTGATACGTCTCCTCTGCGCTCTGACTGGTAACCCGGCCGCCCTGGCGGAGGGAATCAATCGCTTTTTTGAGGTCGGCTTCGGTAACCCCCTGATCCTTCAGAATGCGGGCGATTTTGGATTTGGATGCCAGGATGGCCAGCAGCAGGTGTTCTACGGAGACGAATTCGTCTTCCATCTTCCGGGCGATGGAACTCGCCTCGTTCAGCGTTCTGCCGGCTTCTGCAGACAGCATCAGATTGCCCCCTGAAACCTTGGGGAAGCTCTG
>DATIPV010000269.1:0-3404 GCA_035471525.1 Robiginitalea sp. | reverse complement strand
TTGTGATGGCTCTTGATGGTGGCCGACGGGCCTCCCGTAGCCGATACCGACTCGATCACGTCGGGGTAAATGGTCCCCTGCCCCAGCCATTTGGCGTCTTCCACCAGGTGCGCCTCGTCGTCGAACACCTCGATAAAGACGCGGCCAATGATCTTGCGTTTCTGCTCGGGGTCTTCCTCCCCTGCCAGTGCATCCAAAAAGCGTGCCGAAGCGTCAACGCCCTTCACATTGAGCCCCATGTGCTCGTACTGGTCGAGCACTTCCTCGTATTCGTTTTTCCGCAACAGGCCGTTGTTCACGAAGATGCAGTGCAGGTGCTTCCCGATGGCCTTGTGGAGCAGCACGGCGGCCACAGTGGAATCGACGCCTCCGGAAAGGCCGAGGATTACCTTGTCGTTCCCGATTTTTTGCCTGAGCTCGGCCACGGTGGTCTCCACAAAGGCCGCCGGGGTCCAGGTCTGCTTCAGGCCCGCTATGTCTACCAGGAAATTTTTCAGCAGGGTGCTCCCCGCCGTGGTATGGTATACCTCCGGGTGGAACTGTATACCGTAGATCTGCTCGGCCTCCACCTTAAACGCGGCATTCACGACGTCGTGCGTACTGGCCAGCAAGGAGGCTCCTTCCGGCAGGGACTGGATGGTATCGCTGTGGCTCATCCATACCTGGCTGCCTTCGGGTATCTCCCTGAAAAAAGGGTCGGCCGCCACATGGGCCAGCTTGGCACGGCCGTATTCCCGGGTCTTGGAAGGGGCCACATTTCCCCCTCCGAAATGGGCGATGTACTGGGCCCCGTAGCAGATGGCCAGAACCGGTTTTTTTCCGCGTATACCGCTTAGATCGGGATGCGGGGCATCGTCGGCCCGCACCGAATAGGGCGATCCGGACAGGATAACGGCCTGGTATTCCGAGAGGTCCCCGGGCAGGTGGTTGTAGGGCTTTATTTCGCAGAAGATGTTCAGTTCGCGCACGCGCCGGGCTATTAGCTGCGTGTACTGGGAACCGAAGTCGAGGATGAGAACGTTATTTTGCATGGGCAAAAATAGTGAAATACCGGCACGGCACACTGCCTGCCGCGGGCAGAGTTTTCCACGGGATATCTACAATGCCGCCCCGCCCGCCTGCCCGGGGGGTAGACGGCGCGATCTCGTTTCCTGAATGGCAGGCCGCTGTGGGGGGCGCGTACGAGCTCCAGCGCCGGTAATTTATTACATCAATACTTTAGTAAAAATTATTTACTAAACTGGCATATAGTTACTTATACTCTTTCCTACAAATTATTTTTCGCTCCCGGCCCGGCAGAACGGGGCCCGTAAAAGAAAAAACCCCGGCGGAAATCCGCCGGGGCTTTTCTTCTCCCGGTCTCCCGGGACAAACCAACCTAAACACATGAACTGATTATGACACTATTTTGCGGGAGGTTCACGCTCCCTTGCTTTTCAGAGAACCGCTTCCCGGAGCGCAAGGCGGGGGAAGCGGTTATATCTCTCTTTCAGAGCAACTTTTGAACATATAACAACCCAAGGCGCTCGTACCCTACTTCCGAAGCGGATTTTTTAGTATTTTTAAAAAAAGCCCGCGCCATGAACGACCCCAACTGGCAAGAATTGTTGGCGGAAATGCAGGAAGGCACCCGGGAGGTGACCCACCCTTTTCACTACGCCACCCTGGCAACCCTGGGCCTGGACCAGATTCCCCGCCTTCGGACCATCGTTTTACGGGAATTTGACCCCGAAGAGTTGCGCATTACTTTTTACACGGACCTGCGCTCCAAGAAGGTGCTTCACATCAAGGAGAACAATCGGGTTAGCCTGCTCTGCTTTCACCCGGGGCTTATGTTGCAGCTGCGCTTCGAGGGTTTGGCCGTGCGGGAACGCTCCGAAGAGGTACTGGCCCATTACCGGACGCTGGTCCCTGAAGAAACCCGGATCGAATACCGCAGCGCCCAGACCCCCGGTACGGTAATCTCGGGGCCGGACCGGATCGAATACCTGGACCGCGACGATTATTTTTCGGTGATCCACATCCATCCCTTCAAGATCGAATACCTGCGCCTGAACCGCCCCCGGCACAAGCGCATTCGCTACTCCAAGCGGAAAGACGGGTGGAAGGGCGAATTCCTAGTCCCGTAAGGTATCCAGGATTAGCTCGATATCCTCTTCGGTCGTATCGGGATTGATAAAGCAGAAACGCAGGACCGTTTCGGTCCCGGCTGCCGTTCTCCATTTGGTGGGCGCCACCAGGGCAATCCCGTCCCGGTGGTTGCGGTAGGTCCACTCGGTATAGTCCGCCTGATCCCAGCCGACCTTTCTGAAAAGTACGCACGAAAGGCCCGGTTCGCGGACCAGCTCGAGCCCGGGCTGGCTGCTGATGCGATGGGCTGCCTCCCGGGCCAGACTGATGCCGCGCTCCACGGCCCACTTGTATCTGTCGGTGCCGTGGGTAGCCAGGGAATACCAGAGCGGCAGGCCCCTGAGCCTGCGCGTGAGCTGGATCTGGTAGTCGGAAGGATTAAAGCCGCTGGCGCCCTCGTCCTTGAAGATATCGAGGTAGGAGCCTTCCTGAGAATGGGCCTCACGGGCCAGTTCGGGGTTCTTGTAGAGTACAGCCCCGCAGTCGTAGGGAGAAAAAAGCCATTTGTGGGGGTCGATGGTTATGCTGTCGGCCCGCTCGATGCCGCGGAAGAGATGGCGCACCGAGTCGGCCACCAGGGCCGCCCCTCCGTAGGCGGCGTCTACGTGAAACCAAAGATTTTCGCGCTCGCAGACTTCCGCGATGCCCTGCAGGTCGTCCACGATTCCCGCGTTGGTGGTTCCCCCGGTCGCCACCACGGCAAACAGGCAGCGGCGGTCTTCAGGCTCCAGGGTGGCAATCCGCTTCGCCAGGGCTTTTCCGGTGAGCTGGTCTTCGGTTTCCACCAGCAGCAATTCGGTGTCGATCACTTTGGCCATGGCCCTGACGGAACTGTGGGCCCCGCTGGAGGTGATTATAATGCCCCGGCGCTCTGTTTCCCCGCCCCGGCTGCGCCAGGCATCACGCGCCGTTACCATGGCCGAGAGGTTAGCGGCGGTTCCGCCGCTGGTGAAAACCCCGAACGCCCCTTTGGGCAAGCCCGTGAGAGAGACGAGCCAATCCATGGCCCGGTTCTCGCAGAAGATCCCCCCGGCGCCTTCCATCCAGTACGCCCCGTGTATGGAGGAGGCCGAGGTTACCAGGTCGAACAGCACCGCGGCCCGGGTGGGGGCCGCAGGCACGAAGGCCAGGTGGCGCGGGTGGTCGATGGGCACGGTGGCCTTCACCAGCACATCCCGGAACAACTGGAAGGCCCTCTCACCCCCGATCCCTTTGGAGGTGATGGTTTCCCCAACCTCGGCCAAGAGGTCTTGCTCCAGGCGCGGGTGACCCAG
>DATIPV010000268.1:0-4972 GCA_035471525.1 Robiginitalea sp. | reverse complement strand
TTCATTGTCGGTACACTTTAAAGGTTTCCTCCCTTTCGGCACAGCGAATCCGCACCAGATAAAAGCCCGTGGGCAATTCGGCGACCGGCATGGTTACCTCGCTTTCCATGGGCACCCACTCACGGCTCATTACCAGGGCCCCGGCGACATTGAATATCTGAACCTGCAATAACCGGCCCGTTTCGGGAACCTGGAATTGCAGTATATCGGTGAACGGGTTGGGGGCTACCGCCAGCCTGTCGGCGTAGTAATAGACCGCCTCAAAGGTGCCCCCGCATGCCGGGATGGCCTCTACAAGAAGGGTATTGGGCCCGGGGGCCAGCTTCAGGGAAAGCTGGGAGGCGCTTACGGCCTGCGTTTGCCCGTTGAGCGTTACCTGATAACTGCCGGAACCGTCCAGTGCCAGCGCCAGCTGTGAGCCGTCTACCGACTGGCTCGCCAGCACGCTCAGGGGCGGCGGGCTTCCAATGACCAGGTCGTAACACTGAGGCTCGTAGAAAATCGTGCCGTCGGTTCCCTCTATGCAGAGCTGGTAGGCCCCTTCAGAAAGCCCTCCGAGTTCGTAGCTGCTCGTAAAGGACGCATCCTGGTTCCGGCCGTTGCCCCGGATACTGAGGAGGTAGTCGAGGGGCTGGGCAGCCTGGATCCGGATCACGCCGTCTCCGCTTCCCACGCAGCGCTCGCTCTCCAGGGAGATGTCGAACTGGTCCGGATCGAAGCGGTATACCGGGCACCCCGTGGCATCTACCTCCACCCCGGCCGGCGTGCCCAGACAGAGGTCGTCCCCGTCGTCGAAGACCCCGTCCCCGTCGTCGTCAGGACGAAACTGACCTTCCACACAAAGCTCCAGGCTAAAGGCCTTCAGTTGCCCGCCATCGGCCGGAGCCGTATCCTGTATGGTGAGCACCCACGCCCCGAAGCTCGATTCTCCGGCAAAGGAATCGAGCGACCCAAGAGGCCGCACCACGCCTGAAATAGCCGGGTTGTTGGAACAGAGGAAGGGCGGGGCCCCCGCCTCAAAGGTGGCCTGCACATCGTTGGCCTCGGCGCAGGAATTTGAAATCAGGGTAACCTCGGTACCCGCCGGGGAGGTAAGGGTAATTACCAGATCGGAAAGGTAGCTGTGGGCGAGGTCGAGATACACCCGGGCGCTGACTACCGGCTTGTCATCGGCAAACGTAACGGTAGCGGTAACCGTGGGCGTACCTGTGGCCGAAATGGCGATCGGCAGGCCGTTGGCCGAAAGCGTCTTGCAGTCTTTGGTTATGGTGCGGAACCGGAACGCGCTGCTGAAGGCCCCCAGGCCGCAACCGCTTACCGGCCTCACCCGCCAGTAAAAGTCGGTATCGTCCGGGAGCGTGGAAGGGCGATAGACCGTGCCGTAAATCGTCTGCTGCTCCACGATGGCCGTAAAGGCTGCATCGGTGGCCAGTTCCAGCTCATAGGCCGAAATGGCAGGGTTTCCCTGCCACTGCAGTACCGGGTCAAGCGGCACATCCAAAGCCCCGTCGGCCGGGTTCAACAGTGCGGGTGTCGGAAAGGTGCCATCCGAAACCGTCAGTTCAAAGGGCAGGCTGAAGGATTGGCTGGGCCCGGTGCCGTTGAGCACCAGGGGGTAGACCCCCGGGGCGGCCAGGTCTGTATTGGACAGGGTTAGGGTAACGGCCGTACTGTCGGCCTGCACTGCCGGAACGTCGAAATTGGCGGTTACTCCTGCCGGAAGGCCCAAAACATCGAGGTTCACCGTTTCGGAATAGCCTGCGAAACTCCGGTAGAGGAAGCCCAGTTGGGTATCGGCAGGCTGGCAGGCAATAATATCGAGGGATTCGCCCTGCAAGACAAAGGGTTGCTCCGTAATCGTGAAATCGGCCGCATTCACGGCGAAAAAGATATTGTCGGCGGCCTTCAGCATAAACCGGGCGGCGGCAGTGGCATCGCCGGGCAACTGTACCTGGGTGCTCCCGGTATTGGGGAGGGCCGTGGCCAGGGCAACCGGAAAGGTAAGCCCCCCGTCGAGGGACATGTAGAGGTCCACTTCCTGACAATTGATCGGTCCGGCGTCGGTACCGGCCACTTCCCAGCTGATCGATTGCACGCTTCCGGCGGCATAGGTCTGCGGACTGAGTTGCGAACGCACCTCAAAAGGGCCTGCCCCGGCCAGGACGCTTACGCGTACCAGGTCGGAGCCCACCTGACCCCCTCCGGGGGCGTTGTCGCGCACCGTCAGGGCGAAATTCAGATCGCGCTCAATGGTCGAAACCGTCTCCCAGGCCGAATCGGTGGGCGGGTTGGTCTGGGTCAGGTTGCCCGCCACCACCTCCGGGAGCATGGGGAAATAGCGGTTCGGGTCGGTGCCGGGACGGCGCGAGCGGAAATTGGCCCCGCTGGGGTTCTCCGGGCCGAAGGTGGAGGTGGTCACCACCCCGTCGTCTACCTGCTCCCAGGCATAAGTGAGCACATCGCCCGGATCGGCATCGGTCGCCACCCCCTCCAGCACGAAGGCCGTCCCTTTGGGGATGAGGTAATCGGGCAGGGGCGTTACCACGGGAGCGGCATCGGGGAGCGGGATTTCGGCAGCGCAGCTCAGGCCGGCGACGAACTGCGATATCTGCAGGATGCTGAAGTAGTGGAAGTAATCGTCGCCCGTCAGGGTTACGTTGTTGCCCTGTACGATGCCGGCATACCCCATAATGGTGCTGCCGCTGGCCGGTTCGGCCTGAACCCCCGTGCCTTCGCTGTCGAAAGACCAGGTGTGGTTGGCACCGAATTGATGGCCCATTTCGTGGGCCACAAAATCGAGGTCGAAGCGGTCCCCTTCCGGGATGGGGGTGGCGGCGTAAGCACTCCCCTTCTCGTTGTCGGTACAGACCGCCCCGATATAACCGGCATTGCCGGTCTCGCCCGCGCTGTGGAAGAGGTGGCCGATATCGTATGCCGCGGCCCCAATCCGGGTGGTAAGCGTATTCTGCACTTCCGCGCTCAGATTGCCGCCGAAAGGATCGGTTGCCGGGTCGGTGTAGATTACCTGGTCGTTGGTTGCGATCAGCTCCAGGCTTATGGCCAGATCGCGCTCGAAAACCTCGTTGATGCGCGTAACGGTGGCATTGATGGCGGCCAGCGCACCGGCCACCGTGCCCCCGTGGTACTGGGTGTATTCCCCGGTTGCGGCCACCGCCAGGCGGTAGCGCCTCAGCACCCCGTCTTCGACCAGTTGGGCCGGCAGGGTTTCCGCAACGGCCTTGGCACCGTCGGGCGTTGTTTTGCACACCCACCCCCCGGGCAGGCTCTGTTTTTCGTCCCGGGAGAACTGCAGGTACTCTTTCGTTCTACCGCGTATTTTTTCGATGAATTGCGTCCTTCGGCCTTCCGGAGCCGATATCATGGCCTGGAATCCCTGGGGAGAAAGGCTGAAACGGATGCGGGTTTGCGCAGCATCCTGGCTTACTCCCACATACGAACGTATTTCAGGATATCGGGCCTGCAGTTGCGGGCTCATAACGGAACGCTCCTCTACCCGAAAAGGTTTTAAAACGCCTGTCGCATCGGGAAAATAAAGGATGGCTGCACGGGCCGTGCCGCTGCGCAAGGGCTCCAGCGCCCGGGCCATCCCGGCCTCATCGAGCGTAAAACGCCGGCCGGCACCCGTTTGCAGGGGTTGGCCGGAGGCGGTAATTTCGCCCCCCGCCACAACATCTTCCCGCCAGTATTCCCCCAGGTTCTGGGAGAAGGAATAAAAGCAGAAAAAGTATATGGGAATTGATAAAACAAGACGTAAGTTTGTCTTCATCCATGGGGCTTTGCAGCGCTAAAAATACGCTTTTTTATTATTTTGATTCCGTGATAACAGTCCGTGGCCTTTCTGAATACGAGAATCCCAGGCCCAGTGTGGTTACCATCGGAACCTTCGATGGGGTGCACATTGGCCATCGCAAGATTCTGGAGCGGCTTATCGGGTCTGCCCGGTCGCTCGACATGCAGGCAACCGTGCTCACTTTTTTCCCCCATCCGCGCATGGTTTTGCAGAAAGACAGCGGCCTGAAATTGCTCAACACCATCGAAGAAAAGACGGAAATCCTGGAATCCCTGGGCCTGGATTGCCTGGTCATCCATCCCTTTACCCGGGATTTTTCGCGCCAGACGGCCACCGAGTTCGTGCGCGACGTGCTGGTCTCCACCCTGCACGCCAAGAAAATCATCGTGGGTTACGACCACCGCTTCGGCCGCAACCGGACGGCGAATTTCCAGGACCTGGAAGCCTTCGGCCGGCTTTACGACTTCAAGGTCGAAGAGATCCCCGCCCAGGAAATCGACGCCGTTTCGGTGAGCTCCACCAAAATCCGAAAGGCCCTGGAAGCGGGCGACCTGGAAACGGCCAACCGGTATCTGGGATACCCCTACATGCTCTCCGGCACAGTAAGCCGGGGCAAAGGCCTGGGTAAAACCCTGGGCTTCCCCACGGCAAACCTGAAGCTCGATGCCCCCTACAAGCTCATCCCGGCCAACGGGGTGTACCTGGCCCGGAGCCGTGTTTCCGGCCGGGAGGTGTACGGGATGATGAATATCGGCACCAACCCCACGGTCGACGGCAAGGCCCTGCACCTGGAGGTACACTTTTTCGACCTGCAGCAAGACCTGTACGGCACCCCCCTGCAGGTATCCCTTATAAAACGCCTCCGCGACGAGCGGAAATTCGGATCGTTGGAAGCCCTTCGCCAACAACTGGAAGAAGACCGCCGGCACGCCCATGCCCTGCTCGACCCTATGCGATGAAACGCCTGCTATTCAGCCGTATCGACAATAGCCCCCTGGTCCTTTTCCGGATCTGTTTCGGGGTGCTGATCGCCCTGGAATGTTTCGGGGCCATCGCCACCGGCTGGGTGCGCCGTACCCTTGTAGAGCCAGAGTTCACCTTCCCGTTTATCGGTTTCGAGTGGCTGCAGCCCCTTCCAGGGATGGGCATGTACGGGTATTT
>DATIPV010000267.1:0-1540 GCA_035471525.1 Robiginitalea sp. | reverse complement strand
CAATTTCCGGAGCGGTACCGCCACGGGGCCTTTGTGGCCTTTCACGGTTCCACGAACCGCAACCCCTACCCGCAAGCCGGGTACGTTGTGGCCTTCGTGCCATTTGAGAATGGGAAGCCTTCCGGCAGTTGGGAAGTGTTTGCCGACGGTTTTGCCCAGGCCGACCTGCTTCGCACTTACCAGGATGCCCGGTTCCGCCCCATGGGACTGGCCGAGGGCCCCGACGGCAGCCTCTATGTAATCGATTCTACCATAGGCAGGATCTGGCGCATCAGTTATCCGGAACCCGGCAGGCCCTTTACGGGCGAAGACCTGGCCGAACTGGAGGCGCGTAAAACCACCGTGTCCTATCTGCGCGAGCCGGATGAGCAGCAAGATCTGATAAAGCTGCGCTAAGGCTGGCAGTTATCAGGCGCAGGCTCTCTAAGGGCCCGGTCCAGCTCACAAGTAAGGGAATTACCCGCTAAGGCGGGAAACGGGACGGTTTATTTGCCCTGTCCGTTGTAGGCCTGCCAGTCTTTTTCCTTGTAGATATTGTCGCCGAAGTAGCGGGCGATCTGCAGAAAGGCGTCTGGTCTCTGATACCCGGCCACGGGCGAGAGCATCTGGAAGTTCTCATCCAGGAACACCACGGTGGGGTAACTCAGGCGGCCCTGCAGCAGGGCAGCCGCCAGCTGATGGTACCCCCTGCGGCCCTGGGCCACAAAAGTATAGGTCTTTCCTTTGAATTCGATAGGCTCGGTCTGTTCCCCGTCCAGTTTTACCATGTAGAAATTGGCGCGCATGTAGGCGGCAACCTCCGGGTTTTGAAAGGTGTCCTTGTCCATCCGCTTGCACCAGCCGCACCAGTCGGTATAGACATCTACGAAGACCTTCTTGGGGTTCTTTTCGCTTGCAGCCAGGGCTACTGCCTCGTCCCAGCTCATCCAATCGATGGGTTGTGCCCGTAGCCCGCTCAGGGAGAGCAACGCCAGAAAAAGAAAGGAGCAAACAAATTTCTTCTTCATAAATCGCCTTTTGACTAAGTTAGTCAGTTTCTTTCTGTATTCCTAACGCGGGGAAACTGCATTTATTTTACCTCGGGGCAGCTTTGGGCCCTTCAAACAGGGCTGCCACGTCTACCTGGCCGCGAACCAGGTCTTCGAAGGTCTCGCGCTGCCGGATCAGGTGGGCATTTCCGTCCAACCACAATACCTCGGCCGGCCGGTACCGTGAATTGTAGTTGCTGGCCATGGCAAAGCAATAAGCTCCGGCATTGCGGAAGCAAAGGATGTCACCTTCCGTAATTTCGCCGATCCGGCGGTTGTTGCCGAAGGTATCGGTTTCGCAGATGTAGCCCACCACCGAATAGTACCTTTCCTTGCCATCCGGGTTCGACAGGTTTTCGATTTCGTGGCTGGCCCCGTACAGCATGGGCCGTATCAGATGGTTGAAACCGCTGTCTACGCCGGCGAAAACGGTAGACGTGGTCTGCTTCACCACATTGACCCGCGCCAGGAAGAAGCCCGCCTCACTTACCAGGAATTTCCCGGGCTCGAAG
>DATIPV010000266.1:0-3354 GCA_035471525.1 Robiginitalea sp. | reverse complement strand
GCCTTTTTGGCGGCTAGACCTAAACCCTTTTATGATGTATATAAAGTCATATACAGCCCCCCGCACTATTCACGAATAATTTTGTCCATAGATGGCCACACAGAAAACTGAAAGAATAAGCTTTGCCTCCGCCAAGAATATTCCGGAATACCCGGATTTTCTGGACATTCAGATCAAGTCGTTTCAGGATTTTTTCCAGCTTGAGACCAAGTCTGACGAAAGGGCCAACGAAGGGTTGTACAACACCTTCATGGAGAACTTTCCCATTACGGATACACGGAACCAGTTCGTGCTGGAGTTCCTGGATTATTTTATAGATCCTCCCCGCTATTCCATACAGGAATGCATCGAGCGCGGGCTTACCTACAGTGTGCCCCTGAAGGCGCGCCTGAAGCTGTACTGCACCGATCCGGAGCACGAAGATTTCGAGACCATCGTCCAGGACGTATACCTGGGGACCATCCCCTATATGACCCCCAGCGGGACTTTCGTGATAAACGGGGCCGAGCGCGTAGTGGTTTCCCAGCTGCACCGCTCCCCGGGCGTATTCTTCGGCCAGTCGTTCCACGCCAACGGCACCAAGCTGTACTCGGCCCGGGTTATCCCCTTCAAGGGCTCCTGGATCGAGTTCGCCACCGACATCAACAGCGTCATGTACGCCTATATCGACCGGAAAAAGAAATTGCCGGTAACCACCCTGTTCCGCGCCATCGGTTTTGAACGGGATAAAGACATTCTGGAGATCTTCGACCTTTCGGAAGAGATCAAGGTTTCCAAGGCGGGCCTCAAGAAAGTACTGGGCCGCAAACTGGCCGCCCGGGTGCTGAATACCTGGCACGAAGATTTTGTGGACGAAGACACCGGCGAGGTGGTTTCCATCGAGCGGAACGAGATCGTGCTCGACCGCGACACCATTCTGGAAAAGGAGCACCTCGACCTGATCCTGGAAACGGATGTAAAGACCATTCTGCTGCACAAGGAGAACAATGCGCAGAGCGATTACGCCATTATCCACAACACGCTTCAGAAAGACCCGACCAACTCCGAAAAGGAGGCGGTGGAACATATCTACCGGCAGCTGCGGAACGCCGAACCCCCGGATGAAGAAACGGCCCGCGGCATTATCGACAAATTGTTCTTTTCCGACCAGCGTTACAACCTCGGCGAGGTGGGCCGCTACCGGATGAATAAAAAACTGGGGCTCGATATCGGCATGGATAAGCAGGTGCGTACCAAGGAAGATATCATCACCATTATCAAATACCTGATCGAACTGATCAACTCCAAGGCAGAGATCGACGATATCGACCACCTGTCTAACCGCCGGGTCCGTACGGTAGGGGAGCAGCTTTCCTCTCAGTTCGGCGTGGGGCTGGCCCGGATGGCCCGCACCATCCGCGAGCGGATGAACGTGCGCGACAACGAGGTGTTCACCCCCATCGACCTGATCAACGCCAAGACCCTGTCTTCGGTGATCAACTCCTTCTTCGGCACCAACCAGCTCTCCCAGTTCATGGACCAGACCAACCCGCTGGCGGAAATCACCCACAAGCGGCGTCTGTCTGCCCTGGGGCCGGGCGGTCTTTCGCGGGAGCGGGCCGGATTCGAGGTGCGCGACGTACACTACACCCACTACGGAAGGCTCTGCCCGATCGAGACCCCGGAAGGGCCCAACATCGGCCTGATCTCTTCCCTGTCGGTATTCGCCAAGGTCAACAGCATGGGCTTTTTGGAAACGCCCTACCGCAAGGTGGCCGACGGCAAGGTAGACCTGGATAATTACATCTTCCTGAGTGCGGAGGAGGAAGAGGGCATGAAGATCGCCCAGGCCAACATCCCGCTCAAGAAAGACGGCACCATCGACACCGAAAAGGTGATCGCCCGCGAGGAAGGCGACTTCCCGCTGAGCGATCCGAAGGACGTGAACTACACGGATGTGGCCCCTAACCAGATTGCCTCCATCTCGGCCTCGCTCATTCCCTTTTTGGAGCATGACGACGCCAACCGGGCGCTGATGGGGTCTAACATGATGCGGCAGGCCGTACCGCTGCTCAAGCCGGAATCGCCCATTGTCGGCACCGGGCTGGAGCGCCAGGTAGCTACCGATTCGCGCGTGCTGATCAACGCCGAAGGCGACGGAGTGGTAGAATCGGTCGACGCCCAGAAGATTGTGATCAAGTACCAGCGCAGCGACGCTCAGCGCCTGGTGAGTTTCGACGAGGACGCCAAGACCTACGAACTGGTGAAGTTCCGCAAGACCAACCAGGGGACCAGCATCAACCTCAAGCCGATCGTGCGCAAGGGCGACAAGGTTAAGAAGGGGCAGGTGCTGTGCGAGGGGTATGCCACCGAAAGCGGGGAACTGGCCCTGGGCCGCAACCTGAAAGTGGCCTTCATGCCCTGGAAAGGGTACAATTTCGAGGATGCCATCGTGATCTCCGAGAAAGTGGTGCGCGAAGACATCTTCACCTCCATCCACATCGACGAATACGCGCTGGAAGTGCGCGATACCAAGCTGGGGGCCGAAGAGCTCACCAACGATATCCCGAACGTTTCGGAAGAGGCCACCAAAGACCTGGATGAATACGGAATGATCCGCATCGGGGCCGAGGTAAAACCGGGAGACATTTTGATCGGCAAGATCACCCCCAAAGGGGAATCGGATCCGACACCGGAAGAGAAGCTGCTCCGGGCCATCTTCGGCGACAAGGCGGGAGACGTGAAGGACGCTTCCCTGAAAGCGCCGCCTTCGCTCAACGGGGTGGTAATCGACAAGAAGCTATTCTCGCGTTCCATCAAAGACAAGCGCAAGCGCTCAGAAGACAAGGAGGCCATTTCCAAGCTCGAACTGGATTACGAAGTAAAATTCCAGCAGCTCAAGGATGTCCTGGTAGACAAGCTCTTCCAGCTGGTGAACGGGAAAACCTCGCAGGGGGTTATGAACGACCTGGGTGAGGAAGTGCTGCCGAAGGGCAAGAAGTACACCCTGAAAATGCTGAATGCGGTAGACGATTTTGCCCACCTGGTAGGCGGAAGCTGGACCACCGACAACCAGACCAACACGCTGGTGGCCGACCTGCTTCACAACTACAAGATCAAGCTGAACGACCTGCAGGGGAACCTGCGCCGCGACAAGTTCACCATCTCGGTGGGAGACGAACTGCCGGCCGGTATCATGAAGCTGGCCAAGGTCTACATCGCCAAGAAGCGCAAGCTGAAAGTGGGGGATAAGATGGCCGGACGCCACGGGAACAAGGGGATCGTGGCGCGCATTGTCCGCCAGGAAGACATGCCTTTCCTGGAAGACGGTACGCCGGTAGACATCGTGCTGAACCCGCTGGGGGTACCCTCCCG
>DATIPV010000265.1:0-1662 GCA_035471525.1 Robiginitalea sp. | reverse complement strand
CTTCCATGGCGGGCAACAGGGCGTCGAGGCACAGGGCCGCGATCGACATCAGGGCCGCCATCAGGGCAATAAATTCGGTGTGGTTCTGGGGCTTTTGGTTCACCTGCCAAAAGTAGTAGATTCTGCGCAAGCGCCGCTTGCTCTACGGGTGAAATACAAGGTTCATTTCTGCTCAAAAGACCTCAAATACATAGCCCAGAAGCCAATAGAGGATGATAAATACGACAATAGTGCCAAGGCAGCCGCATTTGCCGCCACCGATCTTCTTGGCCCCAATTGCGGCGATGATAGCCCGTACCAGGTTTTTCATGTCTTTGGGTTTGACGGAAAGATACGCGATATTTTTTCGACGGGCCGCTGTTTTTTGCGGGTGCACACGGTCACCGGGCGCGCCTCTGGCTTCAAAATTGTATCTTTCCAAAAAGTTCTCAAGCCATGAAAATCCGC
Source organism: Robiginitalea sp. (assembly GCA_035471525.1). Classification (GTDB taxonomy): domain Bacteria; phylum Bacteroidota; class Bacteroidia; order Flavobacteriales; family Flavobacteriaceae; genus Robiginitalea. The sequence continues at coordinate 1,215 of DATIPV010000265.1, read as the reverse complement.
ATCGAAGGAAATTCGGTTCGACTGCGCCTGCGGAAATCGGAGGTGTCAAGGCTGGCCGCGGAAGGCCAGGTAGAAGAAACCACTCATTTTCCCGGCAAACCATTCCTGTACCGGCTGCGATTGCAGGCCGGCCTGCAAGCCATGGATGCCCGGTACAGCCCTGAGGGGATTACCGTGAGCCTGCCTGAAGACTGGGGGAAGGCCTGGCCCGGGGAAGCGCGCGTGGGCTTTGAGGGCTTGCAGCCCATGGAAGGCGGCCGGGAACTCCACATTTTGGTCGAGAAGGATTTTATCTGCCTGGACCGCGACCCCTCCAAACAGCAGGATCAGTACCCGCACCCCCACTTGGAAAAGTAATTACAACACCCCTGTAACAGGCCCAATTCAGGCATTTCTCACAGGTCCATCAAATAAAAGCGGTACACCAGGCGGAAACTGAAGAACGTCCCGTCCCGGATCGAATCGTTCAGGGGCGTTCGCGGATCGTCGAAGAATATGTTCATGAATGAAAAATGCACCGTGTCTCCGGCGTCATAGATCCGGAAACTGCGGAAAAAAGAATATCCGCCCCGCACCGAGAAGAGGAGGGAAGACGCGAGCGGGTATTGCAGATAGAGGCTCAGGTCGTTCGAGGAGCGCTGCACGTAAGACCTCCCGTAGGGTGCCAGGTCCATGGCAAAGGAATTGCCGAGCCCGTCAAAAGCCAGCCCTCCGCTCAGTTTGGGGTGAAACCGGATATTGAGGTCGGCCCTGGAGGGCAGTAACGCGTTCAATTCCAGTTTACCTCCCGGGGAACGGTAGAAGTAAGAAAACAAGGGTACCACCAGGGGCCCCTGCTCCTCGGTATTGAAATACAGGCCAAAACCCCAACTGCGGGTGGGGCTTAGCTTGCGCTGTATCAACTGGGCGGTGCCGAACTGAAAGGCCCTTCTTTCCTGATCGAAGGCCGAGGTTATCCTGGGCAGGAGCATGTGGCTGGAAGTCCAGCCGTTCCCGTAGTCGAAGCTGACTCCTGCCGGGAGGGCGTAGGTATACAGCCCGACCTGTTCAGACTGGGGGGCGGGTTCCAGATAGGTTATCAGGCCGTTGAGGCCGGTGAGCAGGGCCGTACGGTCATTCAGCGGCACCGGCATGAGCAGGTTCAGGTCCAGGGTCGAAAGCTGGGTATGCCCGCTGCCCGAATCGTATCCGGCCGAAGGGGTTCGGAAGTAGATC
>DATIPV010000264.1:0-8275 GCA_035471525.1 Robiginitalea sp. | reverse complement strand
GAAGAGGCCGAAGAGTTCGGCACCATTTTGATACTGCGTTTTGACGGGCAGTTGTTCTTCGGGAACAAAGACTATTTCAGCGCCCAGCTCCGCAAACAAATCGCCAAAAAAGGCCCCGGACTCAAAACCATCATCCTGAATGCCGAGGCGATCAATTATATAGACAGCACGGCGGTCTTTATGCTGAAAGCCCTGATCCAGGAATTGCGGCGCGAGGGCATCCGCTTTATGCTGGCCGGAGTCATTGGCCCCACGCGCGATATCCTCTTTACCAGCGGCCTGATCGCGGAGATCGGGGAGGAGAACCTCTTTGTGAGGACCAAGGAAGCCTTTGAGCACTGCCGGGAAGCCACGGCCCAGTCCGATATGCAGCGAAAGATCTCCACGCAGTCGGGCCGCCGCCCTATGTAACACAAGTAACTGAAAACACGCGATCTATCATGTAATTTTCCAGCATTAATCCTTAAAACGGACAACCTATGAAAGTAGAACAAATCTATACGGGCTGCCTGGCGCACGCGGCCTACTACATCGAGAGCAAAGGGGAAGCGGCCGTTTTCGACCCGCTGCGCGAGGTACAACCCTACATCGACCGGGCACAGATAGACAATGCCGAGATCAAGTATGTATTCGAGACGCACTTCCATGCCGACTTTGTGAGCGGCCATCTGGACCTGCGGAAGAAAACCGGGGCCGAAATCGTGTTCGGGCCCAACGCAAAGCCCTCATACGAGGCCCTTATAGCCAAAGACGGCCAGGTATTCCAGGTCGGGGATTACCGGGTTAAGGCAATCCACACCCCGGGCCACACCATGGAAAGCACCACCTATCTGCTCATAGACGACCAGGGAAGGGAGCACGGCATCATTACCGGAGACACCCTGTTTATTGGCGACGTGGGCCGGCCCGACCTGGCCCAGCACGTCGTGTCTGACCTCACTGAGGAAAAACTGGCGGGCCACCTGTACGATTCGCTGCGGAACAAGATAATGCCGCTTGCCGACGACCTGATCGTTTACCCGAACCACGGGGCCGGCTCTGCCTGCGGCAAAATGATGAGCAAGGAAACCACCGATACGCTGGGCCACCAGAAAGAAGTGAATTATGCCCTGCGGGCCGACATGACCAAGGAGGAGTTCATCCGCGAGCTCCTGACCGGCCTGACAGCGCCCCCCGGGTATTTTCCCCAAAACGTCCTGATGAACATCAAGGGATACGAATCCCTCGACGAGGTGATGGAGCGGGGCACCCAGCCTTTGTCGGCCGAAGCTTTTGAGGCGGCCGCCAACGAGTCGGGGGCCCTGGTGCTGGACACGCGCGATGCGGAGGCATTCTCCAGGGGCTTTATCCCCAACAGCATCAACATCGGCCTGAAGGGCAGTTTTGCCCAATGGGTGGGCGAGATGGTCCCCGACGTGAAACAGCCGATCTTGTTGGTAACCGATCCCGACAAGGAAGAAGAGGCCATAACCCGACTTTCCCGGGTGGGCTACGACAATACCCTGGGGTACCTGAAAGGAGGGTTTGCCGCCTGGAAAAAAGCCGGCAGGGAGGTGGAAACCCTGGGCCGGATAACGGTGGCCGACCTGGAAAAAGCGGTGAAGGAAGGGCAGGCTCCGCTGGTGATCGACGTTCGCAAGAAGAGCGAATTCGATTCGGAACACCTGATCGATGCAGTAAACATCCCGCTCAACGAGATCAACCGCCACCTGGCCGAGATCCCCAGGGACAAACCCTTTGTGCTCCACTGCCAGGGCGGGTACCGCAGCATGATAGCCGCTTCCATCCTGAAGCAGCGCGGCTGGGACCATTTCACCGACCTGATAGGCGGATTCGACGAGCTCGCCAAGAGTTCGCTCCCCAAAACGGATTATATCTGCCCCACCACCCTGCTGTAGGCAGGAGGGGCCCGGGAATGCAACCCGTCCACCCGGACGGGTTGTTGTTTTGTAACTTCGGTTACTGAGTATATCGACCCGGATAGATACCTTTGTACCTGTTAATAAATCGACGTATGAACATAGAGCAAATTTATACCGGATGCCTCGCCCAGGGAGCCTATTACATTGAGAGCAAGGGAGAAGCAGCTATAATCGACCCCTTGCGCGAGGTAGGGCCCTACATCAAGCGGGCGCGCCACGACGGGGCAACCATCAAATATATTTTCGAAACCCACTTTCACGCCGATTTTGTGAGCGGCCACCTGACCCTTTCCGAGAAGACCGGTGCCCCTATTGTTTTCGGCCCGATGGCCGATCCCAAATTCGAAGCGATCATAGCCCGCGACGGGCAGGAGTTCAAAGTGGGCGAACTTACCATTATTGCCCTGCATACCCCGGGGCACACCATGGAGAGCACTACCTATCTGCTGCGGGATGCCTCCGGGAAAGACCACGCCATTTTCAGCGGCGACACCCTGTTCCTGGGAGACGTGGGGCGGCCCGACCTGGCCCAGAAAGCGGCCGATATGACTCAGGAGCAACTGGCCTCCACCCTGTTCGACAGCCTGCGCAACAAGATTATGCCTTTGGCCGACGATGTTATTGTCTATCCGGCACACGGGGCCGGATCGGCCTGCGGCAAGAATATGATGAAGGAGACCGTGGACACCCTGGGCCACCAGAAGGAAATGAACTACGCTCTGCGGGCCGACATGACCCGGGAGGAATTCATAAAGGAAGTTACCGAGGGCCTGATGCCCCCGCCCCAGTATTTCCCGCTGAACGTGAAGATGAACAAGGAGGGCTACGAACACGTAGACACGGTGCTCGAACGGGGCACCCGGGCCCTGAGCCCGGATGCGTTTGAGTCGGTTGCCAATGAGACAGGCGCCCTGGTCCTGGACGTGCGGCATCAGGACGATTTTGCCCGCGGCCACATTCCCCGGTCGATCTTTATCGGGCTCGACGGAAGTTTTGCCCCGTGGGTAGGCGCCCTGGTGGCCGACACCGAACAGCCCATCTTGCTGGTGGCCCCCGAGGGACGGGAGGAAGAAGCCGTTATCAGGTTGTCGCGCGTCGGCTTCGACAACACCCTGGGCTTCCTGGAAGGCGGGTTCAGCGCCTGGAAACAGGCATCCAGGGAATACGACACGGTTAGCCCTATTAGCCCGGCGGAACTGAAGACGCTGGTGGAATCGGGAGAAGCCGCCGTGTTCGACGTGCGCAAGGAAAGCGAATACCTGTCGGAACACCTGATCGGGGCCGAGAACACCCCCCTCGATTATCTGAATGACCACCTGGCGGAGTTCCCGAAAGACGAGGTCTTTTACCTGCACTGCGCGGGCGGATACCGCAGCATGATCGCAGCCTCCATCCTCAAGAGCCGGGGGGTCCACAACCTGGTGGATATCAGGGGCGGATTCGACGCCATGAAGCAGGCCGGGATGAAGGCAACCGATTATGTCTGCCCCTCGACCCTGTAAGGCGGATGAAAAGTTAAAAAAAAAAGAAGGCTTCTGTAACCCTGGTTACTGCACAGGAAGTATACCGTGCTTAGTTTAGCCCCATGAAGTCAGGGCAGGCCCGTGACCGGGAATGCAACTATCCCGGGTCTGTCCGGAGGAAATGGTTGAGTTGATTGTTTTTAGTGAGGAAAGCGGCCTACTTTTGTAAGGCCGCTTTCTTTTTGGGCGGCACCGCCCTCGTGCGGCAGACCCTATAACCTAAAATTGTAAATTCAGGAACCATGAAAAATTGGATTGTAGCATGCTTTTCCGTCTTCTTGCTGGCGCAGTGCGGGGAGGCCAGTAAAAAGGCAGGCGCCCCCGGCCAAAGCACAACGGAATCGGCCCGGGAGCCCTCGCCCGACCCTTTGGACCTGGCCCGGGGCTTTGCGATGGAAACCCAGGCCGCTCTGGGCCGGACCCTTCAGGCTCAGATCGGGGAACGCGGCACGGCAGGGGCTATTACGTTTTGCAATGTGGCGGCCCTGCCGATTACCGACAGTATAGCCAGGGCGCACGGGGCGGAGATATGCCGTATTACCGACAGGCCCAGAAACCCTGGAAACCGGGCCTCTTCCGAAGAAGCCCGGATAATGGACATGGTTCGCTTTTCCCTGGCCAAAGAGACCCCTCCCGACCCGCTGGTGTTGTCGGAAGGCGGCATAACCCATTATTACTTTCCCATCCTGACCAACGAGCTGTGCCTGCAGTGCCACGGGACGCCGCAGCAGCAGGTGCCCCCGGATGTACTGGGCCGCCTGGCGGAATTGTACCCGGAAGACGAGGCATTGGGGTATGGCCCGGGCGAGCTTCGGGGGTTGTGGAAAGTAGGCCTGAACCAGGCCGATAAATAAGGCACCATGAGGATAGTTGGATTGATCGGAGGCACTTCCTGGCATGCAACCATCGCCTATTACCGGCTTATCAACGAAGGGGTCGGAAAAGTGATTGGACGGGAATCCAACCCCGAACTGCTGATCCACAGCATCAATATTGCCCTGATGCGCGCCCAGGACGGGGAAAAGATCCGCGCCAAATACCTGGATGTCGCCCGCCGGCTGGAAGGCAACGGGGCTCAGGCCCTGGTTATCTGCGCAAATACCCCGCACATGGTGTACGATTACGTCCAGCCCCGAATCGGCATCCCCATTCTCCACATCGCCGACGCCACCGGGCGCGAAGCAGCCCGGCTGGGGCTCAGAAAGCTCGGATTGCTGGGCAACCGCCCCACCATGACCGGATCGTTCATCCCGGGCCCGTTACGGGAAAAGTACGGGATAGAGACTCTTATTCCGGAGGATCGCTGGCTCCCCCGGGCGCACGACTTCGTGTCGAAAGAGCTCACCCAGGGCAAATTTACGGGCGAAGCCCGGCAGTTCTTTCTCGATCAGATTCGCATGCTGCGGGAGCGGGGCGCCGACGGGATTATCCTGGGCTGTACCGAACTGCCCCTGCTGATCGGCCCGGAAGAGGCGGACATCCCGACCCTGGCCACTACCGACCTGCACGCTCAGATGGCTACCGACTTTATATTGGGAAATGAAACCTGAAAATGTAACAGGCTGGTTCGTCAGCCCCGTAAGGGGTGCCTTGCTTCGGCTGAGGCCCTGGCTCCTTGTAATGGCATTTTTGGCATGGCTCCCGGGGGCCTTTGCCCAGGCTCGCGTGCTGGACCCCGAATTTGACAGGCTGCTCGACGGGCTGCTATCCCACCGGGTGCCGGAGCGGGGCGTGGGGGAAATCCGGGACACGAAGGGGCTTTTGTTCCTGGATGCCCGTGAAGCCCGGGAATACGAAGTAAGCCATATCCCGGAGTCCCTTTGGGTCGGGTACGACCGCTTTGACCTGGGGCGCCTGCAAGGGGTCGACAAAGACCAGCCCATTGTGGTGTACTGTTCGGTGGGCTACCGCAGCGAGCGCGTGGCCGAAAAACTGATCAGCGCCGGCTTTACGCAGGTTTCGAACCTGTACGGGGGCATATTCGAGTGGGCCAATCAGGGCTGTGCCCTGAACAACGAAGAGGGCCCCACCCGGGCCGTGCATACCTACAACCGGTCCTGGTCCAAATGGCTTAAAAAGGGGGTAAAGGTGTATTGACCGATCCCCTGCCCCCCGGTCATTTTTTCAACTTGCCGAACCCGTGGATGTTCTGGTGCAGGAAATCCTGCGGGAACGTTTCGTCACCGGGGAAGCCCAGCGGGATGGTGCCGCTGTCTTCGGGGATGTAATGGGTCTTGAAGATATAGTCCCACAAGCTCAGGCTGATGCCGAAATTGATGCCGTAGCTGCCTTTGGGCAGGTGGTAGGCATGGTGGTAGAGGTGCATGACCGGGTTGTTGAGCACGTATTTCAGGGGCCCCCAGGTGAGCTTCAGGTTGGCGTGGTTCAGGTGCCCGATGGCAATGGCGGCGAAGTGGACGATGTAGGCCTGTTCCGGCTCGAATCCGCCGAGGATCATAACCCCGAAGGTCTTAAGGGGCTTATACAGGACGTTTTCCATCCAGTGGTACCGCAGGTGGGCCGCAAACCCCATCTCCTTCACGCTGTGGTGCACCTGGTGGAACCGCCAGAGCACCGGGTATTTGTGCAACAGGATGTGGGTAAACCACTGCACGAAGTCGAGTACGACAAAGAAAACGAGCAGTTGCAGCCAGGAGGGCAGGTCGCTCAGCTGCAGCAGGGCCAGGCTCTGGGCCGAGAGGCTGAATTCGGAAAACAACAGCTCCAGAATCCTGTACACGCCACTGATCATTATGGCGAACAGGAAAAAGTTGAAGAACATATAAAAAGCATCCAGCCAGAAATCCCTGCGAAAGATCGCCTGCTGCTTTCGCCACGGGAACAGGATCTCCAGGCCCCATACAACCAGCGAAATGGCGACAAGCCCCCAGAAGTAGTTGGTATACCAGGGCACCTCGAAGAGGATGGATTTCCAGGTCCAGTTCAGGGTTCCCGTTACGGCACTGCCAAATGCGTCCAGATATTTTTCCATCATTTTAAAAAGTTACGAGCCCCCGCCCAAGGTTGGTCGGGCGAAAAGCGCCCGCCTTACGGGGGTCAGGGCTCCAGTTCATACCATTCGATGTTTTCCAGGTTTTGCCGCCGGCCTTTTCTTTCCGGGGCGTAATGCGCGGCAAGGTAATCGAGGATGATCGCCTCGTTTGCCCCCAGGTCCCAGAGGTTCTGGGTCTTTTGCATCCAGCGGATGGTTTGTTCCCAGCCTTCCCGCGTCATCCGGTTTTGGGTGACCAGCCTGGCCGAATGGCAGGGGGTGCAGTTGGTCACCACGGCCATCAGGCCTTCCCCGTCTCTGAAACCGGTGCGCAGGTGGATGCCGTTCTCGATCTGATCGAACCCGGTCCCGGGATTCCCGTTCGGGCTGTTCAGGGGGGGCTGCCCGGCGGTTCCTTCCTTGTCGGGCCAGAGCATCAGGGAGACCAGCGCAAGGATGGCTGCCCCGATGATCACGGGGATCGCGCCCCGCCATGCCGCAGGCGGCCGTCTCTTTCTGCCGGGTTTGAATCGGGCTCCCATCATACGACTTTTAGGGCAATGCGGTGGCAGGCGTTGTTCAGATACCCTTTCGGGTTCCAGCCGGGCAGGACCATGGGCTGCGCCCTGCCTTCGGCGTCGGTGGCCCGGGCCCAGAGCTCGTAATACCCCTTTTTCGGGAACCGGACGGTTCCTGAAAAGCGCTGCCAGGCCAGGCGGTTTGCCGCCGGTTGCAGGGAGCAGGAATGCCAGGTGCTGCCAAAGTCGATCGAATATTCCACGCGCGTCACCTCCAACTCCCCAGCCCAGGCATGCCCGCGAAAGGGAAGGCTTTGCCCCGGCGGGAGCACAGCCCCGGTTCTGGGAGCGGTTATCAGCGATTTTACCGGCATGGATTCGATAATGCACATATTCTCGTCTGAAACTTCGGCCCCCGGCGCCACCGGCTCGCAGGGAACCCGGTAAGAGCTGCCCGTCATTTTCTCCCCGTCGTGCACCTTGTTGCGAACGCTGAGCCGGGTGAGCCATTTCCCTGAAGCGGAGGCGGGCCATCCGCCGGCTACCAGCCGCAGGGGGTAACCGTGCGCCAGCGGGATGTCTTCCCCGTTCATCTGATAGGCGACGAGCGTTTCTTCCTGCAGGGCTTTGGCAAGCGGGATACCCCTGGAAATCGGCTCCTTGCCCGGATCCCCGCTCAGATGCCCGTCGGCAGCGTGGTACCCGATATAAACCGCCCCCGGGGCAATGCCCACATCTTCCAGCAAATCGCGCAGGCGTACCCCGGTCCACCGGGCGCACGAAACAGCCCCAACCGTCCATTGGTTGCCGGAGGCTGGCGGGTCGAATTCACTGCGCCCGTTGCCCCCGCATTCCAGGGTAAGCTGGTAGGTATAAGAGGGGAACCGGGTCTTCAGCTCGTTCAGGGTATAGGATTTCGGCCGGCTCACGGCTTCCCCGTCGAAGGCCAGCGACCAGGATGCGGCATCCGGCTTTTCAGGGATGTTTCCGTTGTTCCTGATAAACATGAACCGATTGGGGGTTACCGCGTCGTCCAGCATATGCGCTTTTGCCTCCAGGCTCCAGGGCTTGTCGTTCAGCACGGTCATACCAGGGTCCTTCCCGAACAGCTTAAAAGGGTCCGGATCCTGCAGGCCCAGCAGGGGCAGGCCCTCCGGCAGACTGGCGCCGAACACCACCTCGGCCCCCAACAGGGCCCCCAGGGTACTCAGGCCGGACTGTCTGACGAATTTTCTTCTTTGCATGCTACGTGGTCGTTTATCCGTTAAACATACGCCAATTTCTCAGGGCGCTGGGTAACGCAAGTTACAAAGTATTCAT
>DATIPV010000263.1:0-1963 GCA_035471525.1 Robiginitalea sp. | reverse complement strand
AAAACCCAATGCGCATACCCTGTACGCGATTGCTTCCAATTCCAAAGCTTTTACGTCTGCCATTATCGGCATGCTGGTGCAGGAGGGCAAACTGGATTGGGACGACCGGGTCGTGCAATACCTGCCTTATTTTGCCCTGTACGACACCTGGGTGAGCCAGCATACCACCATTCGGGATATCCTGAGCCACCGGGTGGGATTGGGGACTTTCAGCGGCGATAACATCTGGTATAAGTCGACCCTCCCGGCCCGGGAACTGATCAAGCGCTACAAACATGTGCCCCAGGCTTACGACTTCAGGGCGGGCTACGGGTATTCCAATCTGATGTTCATCGCTGCCGGGGAAATCATCGAGACCGTGACGGGCAAAAGCTGGGCCCAAAACGTGCAGGAACGCATCCTGGGACCCCTGGGCATGACCCGCACGACAGCCTCGGTACAGGAGCTCGATTCCAAAGGGAATTTCGCCACGCCCCATGCCCTGGGCGAGCAGGGCAACTACCCCATCCCCTACACGAGCTGGGACAATGTCGCGGCCACCGGCGGATTGATCTCAAGCGTATCCGATCTGTCGAAATGGATGATATTCAACCTCGACAACGGGATTCTGAACGGGGACACCCTCCTTTCGAAACAGACCCGGAACATGGTCTGGACCCCCCACAACAACCATCTGGTAGACCATACGGCTCCGAACGATTTCAACCGTCATTTCAATGCCTATGGCCTGGGGTGGGGCCTGAGCGACTATCACGGAAGATTGCGGGTGGGGCATACCGGGGGGTACGACGGTATGATCACGGCCCTTACCCTGATCCCCGATGAGGACCTCGGGGTGGTCGTTCTGACCAACGGGCTGAAAAGCCCGATCATGGCTGCCACCTATTATGCCCTGGATGCCTTCCTGGGCGTGGAACCCCGCAAGGACTATTCGGCTGAATACCTGCAGCAGGCCAACGAACGAAATGCGAAAGATACGCGCATTGCCGACCGCAAGGCCAAAAGGGTTTTGAACACGGAACCAACCGCAACGGCGGATCAGATATCCGGGAGCTATCAATCTGACCTGTACGGAAAGATCTCTATAAGGGAGAAAAACGGGGAGTTGCTGCTGGAATTCGAGCATACCCCTTTACTGGCGGCCCACCTGACCCACTGGCATTACGATGTGTGGGAAATCCACTGGGACCACCCCCAGGCCTTCTTCAGCTTCGGAACCATTAAAATCAACACAGACAACAACCTGAAAGTGACCGGCTTTGACTTCGATGTGCCGAATGACGACTTCTTTTTTGAGGAACTCAAACCCTACCGGGTTGGGGATTGAGGGATCCTCGAACCATTGCGTTCAACGGGGCCTTCAAAAAGTTGGCAGTGGCAGCAACCCAAAATCCAACTGCGGGAAACTAAAAGCAGGGCCTGGGCCCTGCTTTGCTTTTTCTGAAAGGGGAATTGTCAGTTCCCTGCCGGGGCGGGTTCCGCCACCGCGGTGGTATCTTTCTCCATCAGGAAATCCTGCCGGGAAACGTTCGCCACGTCGATCTGCACATCCACCGTATCGCTCGGGAAAAAGTCCCCGGCTTCGGCAAGGACCCGGTACGACCCGGCAAGCAGGCCCATAATGGTATATTTCCCGTCGGGATCCGTCAAGGCCGTGGTGTTTACCGTGTCGGCCGCCAGAACGGTTACCTGTGCGCCTTCCAGGCCGGTCTCAACCTCTTCCTCCATGAATGTTACCTGCCCCGCAAGGGTGCCGGCGGTGGAGACGTTGGTCGCTTTGATGACCGGTTTGAAATTAAATCCGTTGATCCTGTCCAGGGTATTGGCATTCCCTTTGGCGACAAAGGAACGGCTCACGTCGAAGTCCAGCAACAGGTCGGCAGACAAACCGCCGGTAACCGTCAGGCCGGGCTCGATAAAGACCTTGATGCCGGTCTGCTCCCCGCTGGGGACCTTCAGGTCG
>DATIPV010000262.1:0-4532 GCA_035471525.1 Robiginitalea sp. | reverse complement strand
CTCGAAAACGGGCAGGAACAAATGGGCATAGGAGGCGCGCCCTCCCGCCAGGAAGGCTGCCCGGTCCTTCACCAGGGGCCCTTCGGCCAACAGCCGGCTGGCCACCAGGCCAATGCCGCCGTTCATGTGGAATTCCCTGCTGTTGCCCTCTTTCTGGAAGATTTCCAGCACCGAGGAGCCGCGCCCCCCATAGCGCGCCGGGATGCCCCCCTTGAAGAGCTTCACATCCTTGATGGCGTCTGGGTTGAAGACCGAGAAGAAGCCAAACAGGTGAGACGAGTTGAAGATGGTGGCCTCATCGAGCAGGATAAGGTTCTGGTCGACTGCCCCACCCCGCACGTTGAAGCCCGAGGAGGCTTCCCCCGCGTTGGTTACCCCGGGAAGCAGGATGATGGATTTGATCACGTCGGCCTCTCCCAGCACTACCGGGATATTCTTGATGGTTTCCACCTTGAGGGTGGCCACGCTCATCTGGGGCTTCCGTATATCGAGGCGCTCGGCCTCCTCGATAACCACTACCTCCTCCAGCTGCTCGGCCTCGGCTTCCATCCCGAAATCGATGCGCTGATTGGTCGTGAAAGAAACGGTTTGTCGTATGTCGCGGAATCCCAGAGAAGTGATTACCAGCTCGTATTCCCCTCGAGGGAGGGTCAGGGAATAAAAGCCGTACTCGTTGGTAGTGGCCCCGGTTTGCAGCTCGGGCACCAGAATGCTGACCCCGATCAGGGTTTCGTTGGAACCTGCTTCCGATATAGTGCCGCTCAGGGTGTGGCGCTCCTGGGCCTGAGTCAGGAGCCCGAAAAATAGCACCGGCAACAGGGCCCGGCGGCCCGTTCGGATCTTCATAGCCGATTTTTTGTTAAAAATAGGGAAAAATATGCCTGTGGCGATCAGCCGGCCAGCTGGTCCAGAATGCGGTTGAAGGTAGCGCTGGGCCGCAGGCACCTGGCTGTCTTTTCCGCGTCGGGCAGATAATACCCCCCGATATCCTGGCGCCTGCCCTGGGTCTGGAGCAGGTCCTGCAAAATGAGGTCGGCTTTGCTGCGAAGGGCTGCAGCTGCCGGGGCAAAAATACCGGCCAGCTCCGGGTCGTCCTGCTGGGCGGCCAGGGCCTCTGCCCAGTACAGGGCCAGGTAAAAATGGCTGCCGCGGGTATCGAGCTCGCCCACCTTGCGGGAAGGGGAGCGGTTTTCGTCCAGGAATACTTCGGTGGCCTGATCCAGGGCGGCGCCCAGCACCCGCGCTTTGGGGCTCTTGTTTTTGCGGCCGTAGAACTCCAGCGAAACGGCCAGGGCCATGAATTCGCCCAAGGAATCCCACCGCAGGTGTCCTTCCTCCAGGAACTGCTCCACGTGCTTGGGGGCCGAGCCGCCGGCCCCGGTTTCAAAGAGCCCGCCCCCGTTCATAAGGGGAACGATGGAAAGCATCTTCGCGCTGGTGCCCACTTCCAGGATGGGGAAGAGGTCGGTCAGGTAATCGCGCAGCACGTTGCCGGTTACCGAAATGGTGTCTTGCCCCGCCTTGAGTCGCTTCAGCGTGTAGTTGGTGGCTTCTACCGGGGAGAGCACCCGAATGTCGAGTTCGTCCCGGACCGATCCGGGCAGGTAGGCCTCCACCTTTCTGATGAGTTCACGGTCGTGGGCCCGCTGCGGGTCGAGCCAGAAAACGGCAGGGGTCTGCGAGAGGCGTGCCCGTTCCACGGCCAGCTCGATCCAGTTGCGCACGGGCAGGTCTTTCACCTGGCACATCCGCCAGATATCGCCGGCCTGAACGGCGTGCTCCAGCAGCACCCGGTCGCCGGCCCGGTCCAACACCCGCACGGTGCCGGGGGCCTTGATCTCGAAGGTCTTGTCGTGCGAGCCGTATTCTTCCGCCTTTTGGGCCATGAGCCCTACATTGGGCACCGTGCCCATGGTGCGGGGGTCGAAGGCCCCGTGTTTCTTGCAGAATTCGATGGTGGCCTGGTAGACCCCTGCATAACTGCTGTCGGGGATAACGGCCAGGGTGTCCTGGGCCTCGCCCTGCGCATTGTACATACGGCCCGAATTCCGGATCATGGCGGGCATGGAGGCATCGATGATCACATCGCTGGGCACGTGCAGGTTCGTAATGCCCTTGTCGGAATTGACCATGGCCAGGGCGGGTCCGTCGTCCAGGGTTTTGGAGATGGCTTCCCGGATGGCCGCCGCTTTATCCGCGGGGAGTCTTCCAAGGTCGGCCAACAGGCTTTCGAGCCCGTCGTTGGCGTTGATGCCGGCCTTTTCCAGGTCGCTGCCGTAGGCTTCGAATACTTCATGGAAATAGGTGCGCATCACATGGCCGAAGAGAATGGGGTCGGATACCTTCATCATCGTGGCCTTCAGGTGGACCGAGAACAGGATGCCTTCCTGTTTGGCCGCCGCTACCTGCTCCTGCAGGAAGGCCAGCAAGGCGCCTTTCTGCATCACCGCGGCGTCGACGATTTCGCCGGCGCGCACCGCGATTTCCTCCCGGAGTACTTGCCGCTGTCCGTCGTTTCCGAGGAATTCGATGCGCAGGCTCCCGGCCTGTTCCAGGGTGAGCGATTTTTCATTCGCTTTGAAATCGCCCCGGGCCATGGTGGCCACCCGGCTTTTCGAGGCGGGGCTCCAGGCGCCCATGGAATGCGGGTGCTTCCGGGCGTAATTCTTTACCGGAATCGGCGCCCGTCGGTCGGAGTTCCCCTCGCGCAGCACCGGGTTTACGGCGCTCCCCTTGATCTTGTCGTACCGGGCTTTTGCGGATTTTTCCGCATCGGTCCGGGCTTCCGCCGGGTAATCGGGCACGGCGAATCCCTTTTGCTGCAATTCCCGTATGGCATCTTCGAGTTGGGGGATGGAGGCGCTGATGTTCGGCAGTTTGATGATATTGGCTTCGGGCTGCTTGGCCAGCTCTCCCAAAAATTCGAGGTCGTTGGGGATGCGCTGGCTCTCGCCGAGGCATTCCGGGAATACGGCCAGGATCCTTGCCGCCAGGGAGATGTCGCGCGTTTCCACGTCAATCCCTGCGCTTCGGGCAAAGGCTTGTACAACAGGCAGGAAGGAAGCAGTGGCCAGGGCCGGTGCCTCGTCGGTTCGGGTATAAAAGATGGTCGCCATGAAGCTGGTCCGTTTTAAAGCGCAGCAAATATACGATTTTCGGGGAGGTTCGGCTGCCCGGACGGACCAATTACAGCAGCCGATTTTGCAGGAAGGTCGGGCAGGGGTGCGTTGGGGACCATACCGGCCTAAAATACGAAAGCCATATCATTGTAACGGGTACATTGACATGGCTTTCTGAAATAGTCCGCAGTTTGGGTGCCTGGCCTGAGCCGGGCGTTGCAACCGTCGTTGCGCTGCGTACTATTAACGTTTGGATCAGGCTCCGACTCCCGGCCTCGCGACCGGTCTGTCGACCACTAATCCTTCTTGTTGCTTAGTCCCTGCGTTCTTACACAGCAAACCGAAGTTCCCCATGCAATCCACAAGTTCCCACTGCAGCTGGTGACATCAGCCCCCGGACAGCAGCTCGTCTCATTCCTCTGCTGGCAGGGTTGCCAGCTTGAAACAAGATTAATCAACAATACAAAGAACGTCGGCTTTATAGCAATCTTTCAGAGCAATCATGGACTGAATACCTTACTTGATTACAGGACCTAAAATAGATCAAAACATCCTCATCTACAAATTTTTAGCCCCAAAAAGAATCGACAGCTTATCAACGGCACTTATCAACAATTGTGGATAAGATAGGCGACATGCTGAGCCCCGCCCTCAGCGCGTGCTGCTGTCTTCGTCGCTAGTGGCGCGTCTGAGCTGCCGCTGAATTTTCCGGATAGCGGATTCGATGGATTTGTCGGGTTCGATAATGTTGTATTCGCCCCAGAAGTCGGGGTCGGAAAAGCCGATGGCCTCATCGCTCAGAATAATGGAAGCCCTGATCCGTTCCCGACTGCGCGGTATCCGGTTTTCGGAGAAAGGTTCCCAATCGGTAATGGCCATTTCACAGGTAAGGCTGTAGACGGAATTGAACAGTTTCCGGTCCCAGTCCACCTTGAATTCCATCATGGCGTTGCTGTACCCGTAGTACCAGCGGCCGTCCTTTTCCCGGTAGTCGACCCGGTACGAAACCTCGGTGGGGTATACCGAGGCATTGGCGGGCTTGCGCCGTACGAACATGCGGCTGGCCAGGTCCCGGTCGGTAATGTTCAGGGTAAAGACGGCACTGGTCAGGACCTTGCGCTCGCCGTCAATAAAGAGTTTGCCCTGGTAGAGGGGCTCGGCCACCGAGGGCTTCTGGCGGAAGCCGATCACGAAGATGGGCCGGTCGTCTATGCGGGTGTTGCGCTCGAAGTAGAATTCATAATCGTCGATATACTCCTCGGAGAAGATATAATCGGTATACTTCATCACGTCCACATACAGGGCGTTGAACGGCCCGCCCTGCAGTTTCAGGGCCACGGTGTCGAGCTTGCTGTAATCGGTGCTTTTACGGGCCTTGTACAATTCGACCGCATCCTGGCGAATGGAGGTGTA
>DATIPV010000261.1:0-6526 GCA_035471525.1 Robiginitalea sp. | reverse complement strand
GTGCTATGTACTCAGCAACCATGCGCTCCCGGGACTGACCGACGAGGAGGAAGCCATGCTCTCAGAGGCTTTCTATGTGCGGGACAACAGCCGGCTGGGATGCCAGCTCCGCATCGACGAGGCCTTCGACGGCCTGGTGGTGGAACTGGCCCCGGAAGGGTCCTGAGCGCAATCGGGGCAGCCGAAAGCCCCTCCCTGCAAAGGTGTCCCGGAGCGCTGTCTGGGGTACCCCTGCAGGGAGCAGCTAAACGGAATGCCGGTTATGCGAGGATGCGTTCCCTTCTCAGGAAGGTATCCAGGCTGTCGGCAATGTCGAAGCACCGGCTGTATTTCGATGCCTTATTGCCAAACCGCGATTCTTCCTTGTGCGCACGGCATTGATATCCGGAAAGATGTACTTCCTCGAAGTGCCTGTTGAGGGTCTTGCACTGCTCGTACAATCCTTCGATGGAGGCATCCGGGCCGGGATTGATGGCATGTAGCACCAGGAATCCCTGCAGGTACTTCTCGATCGCGGTATGTGCGTTGCTGCAGACCAAGGCGGTGACCACATCTTCCTCGGGCCGGCAGAGTTCGTCTTTGGCGGCCCTTAATTTCTGGACCGCTTCATCAAACAATTCACGGGCTTTGTCTTTCATGGTCGGAAAGATTAACGGTTATTCGTCGTAACGGTTTATCGCGTAACCTGCCGAAATCGCTTACTTTCGGCTTACATATTCCGGTACAGTTCCAAACGTTCCCATCGGGTGTCTACTTCTTCCTGTGCCTCTTTGAGCAATGCTTCGCCCAGTTCGGCATTTTCCTTGGCTACCCGTTTAAAACGCATTTCCTGATACATAAATTCATCGAGGCCAATGCTCGGAGGCTTGGAATCCAGCGAGAACTTTTTGCCTTTCGCTTTGGAAGGATCGAACCGGAAAAGCGGCCAGTATCCTGATTCTACAGCCCTTTCCTGGTGGAGGGCCCCATCTTTCAGGTCGTAGCCGTGTTCCCCGCAGTGGGAGTAGGCCACAATCAGGGAAGGTCCCGGATAGGCAGCCGCCTCTTCGATGGCCCGCAGGGTCTGCAGGTCCTTGGCTCCCAGGGCGACCTGGGCCACATAGACATTCTCGTACGACATGGCCTGCATCGCCAGGCTTTTCTTGTTGGTCCTTTTACCGGAAACCGAGAATTTGGCACTTGCCCCCAGGGGGGTAGATTTGGAAGTTTGCCCACCCGTGTTGGAATACACCTCGGTATCCAGCACCATGATGTTTACGTCCTCTCCCGATGCCAGCACGTGATCCAGGCCTCCATAGCCGATATCATAGGCCCAGCCGTCTCCCCCGATAATCCACACGCCTTTTTTGCGGAGGTAATCCGACAGGCGGAATAGTTTCCTGGCATCGGCATCCTGGCTGGACTCGAGGATTTTCTTGAGTCTGTCCAGGTCCCCGAATTTCTGCTGGCGCTGCGTTTCATCGTTCTCAGGATTGTTCAGAATGGTTTCCACCAGTTCCTGACCGACCAGCGGTTCCAGGGATTTGAGCAGATTCACGGCGATCTCCTGTTTCTTGCTCAGGGCCAGTTTCATGCCGAAACCAAACTCGGCGTTGTCTTCGAACAGGGAGTTGGCCCAGGCCGGGCCTCTGCCCTCCTTATTGGTCTTGTAGGGCGTGGTCGGCAGGTTGCCCCCGTATATGGAGGAGCAACCGGTGGCATTGGCAATCAGGATGCTGTCGCCGTAAAGCTGGGTAAGCATCTTGATATACGGAGTCTCGCCACATCCCGAGCAGGCCCCTGAAAACTCGAAGAGGGGTTCCAGGAACTGAGATCCCTTGATGTTGGTTACCTGCAGGGCAGTGCGATCGTAGTCGGGGAGCTTGATGAAGAAATCCCAGTTGGCATCCTCGGCGGTTTCCACCTCGAGTTTCTTGTGCATGTTGATGGCCTTGAAGTCTTCAACCTCCTTGCTCTGGGCCGGGCACACGGCCACACACAGATCGCATCCCGTGCAATCTTCGGGCGATACCTGCAGCACATACGATTCATTTGCCGTGTCGAAAGGCCTTCCTTTGGCGGGGGCCGACTTCAGGGAAGCAGGCGCGTCTGCCAGCATCTCGTTGGGAACCACCTTGGCGCGGATGGCGGCGTGCGGGCAGATGGCCACACATTTGTTGCACTGGGTACACAGGCTTTCATCGTCCCATACCGGAACAAAGGTCGCAATACCGCGCTTCTCGTACTGGGTGGTGCCGGTGGGGAAGGTGCCGTCTACCGGGAAGGCGCTCACGGGAAGGTCGTCTCCTTTCCCCGCCAGGATGCGGCCCAGTATTTCCATCACGAACGGATCGTCGGTTCCGATCATTACGGGTTTGAACGCCCGGTCGTTGGTAATCTTCTGCGGGTAGTCTACCTTCTGGAGGTTTTCCAGGGAGGCATCCACCGCCTCGAAGTTCATCTTCACAACCCGTTCGCCTTTGTGGGAATACGATTTTACAATCGCATTCTTGATTTTATCGATGGCCTCATCCTTGGGCAGGACTCCCGAAATGGCGAAGAAGCAGGTTTGCAATATCGTGTTGGTCCTTTTGCCCAGTTTGGCTTCTTCGGCAACCTTGGTGGCGTCGATTACATAGAATTCCAATTGGTTCTCCACGATTTCCTCCTGGATCTGTTGGGGCAGTTTATCCCAGACTTCCGTATTGGGGAAAGGCGAGTTCAGCAGGAAAGTCCCTCCTTTTTTGATATGCTTCAGGATGTCGAACTTCTCGATGAAGTTGAATTGGTGGCAGGCGATAAAATCGGCCTTGTGGATCAGGTAGGAAGAGCGGATGGGCTCGGGCCCGAAACGCAGGTGCGAAACGGTTTGCACACCGGCCTTCTTGGAGTCGTAGACGAAATACCCCTGTACGTAATTGTCGGTGGTTTCGCCAATGATTTTGATGGAGTTCTTGTTGGCCCCCACCGTGCCGTCTGCACCGAGTCCGTAGAACATGCAGTTAAAGGTGCTTTTGGTTGTTTCCAGGCGCGGGCCCACCTCCAGGCTGGTATGGGTCACGTCGTCGTGGATGCCCACCGTGAAGTGATTTTTCGGCTTTGCCTTGTCCAGTTCGTCATAAACGGCTTTGACCATGGCCGGGTCGAATTCCTTGCTGGAGAGTCCGTATCGTCCGCCAATAATTTTCGGCATGCTGCGATCGCTCTCGTTAAAGGCGGTTACGACATCGAGATACAGAGGCTCGCCCACGCTTCCGGGTTCCTTGGTCCGGTCCAGAACCGCTACCTTCTGAACGGTTTTCGGAATGGCATCCAAAAAGTGGGCCATGGAGAAGGGGCGGAACAGGCGCACGATAATTGCCCCGACTTTTTCGCCCTTCTTGACCAGGGTATCCACGGCTTCGATTACCGGTCCCTGTCCGGAACCCATAATCACGATGAGTTTCTCGGCCTCCGGGTGCCCTATATAATAGAACAGGCTGTACCGGCGTCCGGTGTGCTCGTAAAATTCGTTCATGGTCTGCTGCACAGTTTCGGGCACCTGGTCATAATAGGTATTGGCTGCCTCCCGGGCCTGGAAGAAAACGTCGGGGTTCTGGGAGGTGCCCCGCACCACCGGGTGGTCCGGATCGAGGGAACGCTGCTTGTGATCCATGATGGCCTCTTCGGGCATCATCGCCCGGATGATGTCGTCGGGGATGGCATCGATCTTGGAAATTTCGTGCGAAGTCCTGAATCCGTCAAAAACGTTCAGGAAGGGCACCCTGGTTTTAAGGGTGGCCACCTGGGAGATCAGGGCGAAGTCCATGGCTTCCTGCACAGAGCCCCCGAAAAGCATCGAAAAGCCGGTTTGCCGGGTGGCCATTACGTCGGAATGGTCCCCAAAAATGGAAAGTGCATGGGTGGCAACGGTCCTGGCCGCAATATGGATTACGCAGGGCAGCAGTTCCCCGGCTATCTTGTACATATTGGGAATCATCAGCAGCAGCCCCTGAGAGGCTGTAAAGGTAGTGGTCAGGGCCCCGCCCTGCAGCGAACCGTGAACGGCTCCGGCGGCTCCGCCCTCGCTCTGCATTTCCACGATTTTGGGAATGTTCCCCCAAATGTTCTTCTCACCTCTCGCGCTGAACACATCTACGTGTTCCCCCATGGGAGAAGCCGGGGTTATCGGGTAGATGGCGCATACTTCATTGGTCTTATGGGCTACTCTTGCAACGGCTTCATTGGCGTCGCAAATGAGCTTTGGGAATTCTTTTTTCATGGCGGGAAGTTTGTCGGATTAGCAAAAAATGGTTTTAGAGAAGCGGAGGCCTTCCTGGGACACCCCCTGATTCAGGTTCGGGTAACTTGTTTAATATCGGTTCAAAGCGCACGCAGGACCGGGTTTGTTCCTTCAAGGACTTTCCCCGTCGGGGAATTCCCCGGCGCCGGGCACGGATCCATACCCCCACGGGCGGATCAATCCCCGTGCATCCAGGCTTTCTTGGCCAGAAGCTGATCTTCGGTTTCGACGTGATTGGTGTCTGGGATGCAGCAATCGACCGGGCAAACGGAGGCGCATTGCGGCTCATCGTGAAAGCCCTTGCATTCCGTACATTTATCGGGAACAATAAAATAGAACTCTTCCGATATCGGTTCGTTCTTGGCATCGGCATCCACTGCCTGACCAGAGGTCGGCACGGTTACCGATCCGCTGAGGATGGTTTCATCGGAGTAGGACCACTCATCTCCGGGCTCGTAGATAGCGTTGTTCGGGCATTCTGAGATACAGGCGTCGCAGTTAATGCACTCATCAGTAATAATGATAGCCATGGCTGTTGAATTTAATAATATTGGAACCTAAAGGTAGGATGGACAACCCGCTCATTTAATGATAAATATCAGGGTTCATTGCCGGAAGTGAAAGTATATTTAATGCCGAAGTACACGTAGTCACCTTTTCGTTAACCAAAAGAGAACAATTCACATGATACAAGTAAAAACCGAAGGGCCGGACATTAGGTCTTTGGAAGCCGTTGTGGTGCGGTTTGTCGGAGATTCCGGTGACGGGATGCAGCTGACGGGGACCCAGTTTACCGATACTTCTGCCATGTTCGGCAACGACGTTGCCACCTTCCCCAATTACCCCTCTGAAATTCGCGCTCCCCAGGGAAGCCTGTACGGCGTTTCGGGGTATCAGGTCCATATCGGCAGCATTGAGGTGAGCACACCCGGTGACAACGTAGACCTCCTGGTAGCCATGAACCCGGCCGGCCTTAAGACGAACCTGTACGCCGTAAAGCCCGGGCACACCGTTATAGTCGACCGCGATTCCTTTACCCAGAAAAACCTGGATAAGGCCGAGTACAAATCCAATCCGCTGGAAGACGGCAGCCTGCAAAATTACCGGGTCATCGAAGTGGCCATGTCCTCCCTTACCCGCGAGGCCCTCAAAGATTTGCAGGGCCTGGACAACAAGACCATAAGCCGGAGCAAGAATATGTTTGCCCTGGGCATGGTTTACTGGATGTACCACCGCTCTCCCGAACACACCATTGACTTTTTCAAGAAAAAATTCAAAAAGAAACCGGAGCTGATCGAGGCCAACACCAAGGTGCTCCAGGCCGGGTACTACTATTCCGAAACCCTGGAACTGATCCCGAACTCCTATACCATCGCCCCGGCCAAGATGGTTCCGGGCACGTACCGGGTTATCATGGGCAACACGGCCACCGCTTGGGGGTTCCTGGCGGCTGCTGAGAAATCGGGCCTGGACCTGTTCCTGGGGTCGTACCCGATAACCCCGGCCTCCGATATTCTGCACGAATTGGTAAAGCACAAACATTTCGGGGTAAGCACCCTGCAGGCCGAAGACGAGATTGCGGGGATCGCCTCCGCCATTGGAGCTTCCTTTGCCGGCAAACTGGCCATTACCACCACCTCCGGCCCCGGCCTGGCCCTGAAGGGCGAAGCCCTGGGCCTGGCCATGATGGTGGAATTGCCCCTGGTGGTGGTGGACGTGCAGCGCGGCGGCCCCTCTACAGGCCTGCCCACCAAGACGGAACAGTCAGACCTGCTGCAGGCCATGTACGGCAGAAACGGGGAGAGCCCGGTAATCGTTATTGCGGCCAGCACGCCGTCTAATTGCTTTTGGTATGCCTACGAGGCAGCCAGGCTCACCCTGGAGCACATGACCCCGGTTATCTTACTCACCGACGGGTATATCGCCAACGGGTCGGCGCCCTGGAAGATCAAATCGGTTGATGAAATGCCGCCGATCAAAACGCGCCTGGTAAAAGAGCCCAGGGAAGACTGGCACCCCTATGAACGGGATGCGCAAACCCTGGCGCGGTCCTGGGCCATCCCCGGAACACCGGGTATGGAGCACCGCGTGGGCGGCCTCGAAAAGGACGCCACCTCCGGCAACGTGTCGTATGTTCCGGAAAACCACGAGGCGATGACCAGGACCCGGTCCGAAAAAATCAAACGGGTCCAGAACAATATCCCCGATGTGGTTCCCGAATTCGCCCAGGAGGGCGATTTGCTGGTAGTCGTGTGGGGAGGTACT
>DATIPV010000260.1:0-2782 GCA_035471525.1 Robiginitalea sp. | reverse complement strand
CACGGCGTATTCGCCTGACAGCAAAAGTTTTCCGTGGCTGTAATACGACGTTTTCATGCCCCTGCCCGCATGGCTTTCAGTTGTTCCATCACCAGGTTATGGCTCACGGTGTGAGTCTTGAAGAACTCCACCATAGCCTGCTTTTCGGCTTCTGTGGCCCCCAGTTGGTTCAGGATGTTCAGCAGGTGCATTTTCATGTGACCCCGCTGGATGCCCACCGTTACCAAAGACCGCAGGGCGGCAAAGTTCTGGGCCAGCCCGGCCGCTGCCACAATCTGCATCAGTTCGGGGGCGGAGGGCTTGCCCAGGATCTCCAGGGCCAGGCGCACCAGCGGGTGCAGGGTGGTTAGCCCCCCTACGGTCCCCAATGCAAGTGGCACCTCGAGCCAGAACCGGAAGACCCCGTCTTCCAGGGAGGCCCCGGTGAGGCTCCGGTACGAGCCGGAACGGGCGGCATAGGCATGTACCCCGGCTTCAACGGCCCGAAAATCGTTCCCGGTGGCGATTACCACGGCGTCTATCCCGTTCATGATGCCCTTGTTGTGGGTAACGGCCCGGTAGGGCTCGCAATCGGCCACCTGTACGGCCCGTACCAGGCGTTCTGCCACCTCGGGTCCCGTGAGCCCGCCTTCTGCCTCCAGCGCCGATGCCGGGCAGGAAACCTCGGCCCTTACCAGGCAATCCGGCACGTAGTTAGAGAGGATGCTCATCAGGATTTCGATGGGCGGCTCTCCGGCCAGCTCGCGATGCCCGGCAGCCTCGCGCAGCAGGGTGGCCGAGAATTGTTCCAGGCAGGAATTGATAAAGTTGGCCCCCATGGCATCCCGGGTCTCAAACCGGCCGTGGAGCTGGTAATACCCCTCCATGGCATGGGTTTTGTCGCGGAGCTCCACCCCCAGGATACCGCCTCCTCGGCGCACCATGTTTTGCGTAATGGGTTTGGCGTCGCGCAGCATCACGGGCTTCACGGCCTCAATGAAACGGACCAGGGCATCTGGGTTCCCGGAATAGCGGAAGTGTACCTGCCCGATTTTTTCGGTTCCGATTACCCGGGTGCGGAAACCGCCCCGTTCGAGCCAGTATTTTGCCGATTTTCCGGCCGCAGCCACCACGGAGCTCTCCTCAATGGCCATGGGGATTGCGTAGATCCGGTCGTTGATCCGGAAGTTAGGGGCCACCCCCAGGGGCAGGTAAAAATTGCTGAGCGTGTTCTCGATGAATTCGTCGTGCAGTTGCTGCAGGCGGGCATCGGTATTCCAGTATTGGCGGAGCAGGGTTTCGGTCTGCCCGGGGTGCGCGGTATACTGTTCGGCGATCCATCGGATCTTGCCCTCTTTGGTGAGTTTGGAAAATCCTTCTACAGGCTGAGACATCTGGTTTTTTTGGAGCTTCAAAGATACGTAATCGACTTCAATTGACCGGCTGGCAGGCACGGCTACGGCCGACAAGAAAAAGCCGAGGAAGGCGCGATTTCTGACAAAATATTCATAAACTTGAAGGTTTTATAACTCTTTTTGGCATTTTTATGAAGAGACGATCCGGGCTATGCCTGTTCCTGCTGCTGGCAGGGGCGCTTGTCGCGGCCCAGCAGAAGAAGATCACCCTCGAAGATATCTGGGGGGGTGCCTTTCGCACCGAAGGCCTCGAGGTGCTCAGGTCCATGAAAGACGGGCAGCACTATACGGTACTTCAAACCGACCAGGCAGGCGAACGGAGCAGCATCGACAAGTTCGAGTACCAGACCCGGCAAAAGGTCGGCACGCTGGTAGAAAATGACCCCGCCAAGGGGATTCCTTACTTCAGCTCCTATGCCTTCAGCGACGACGAGTCAAAAGTATTGCTGGCCACCGAGGTGGAAGCCATATACCGCCGTTCGCGCCTCGGCATATACTATGTTTACGACCTGGCGGGCGGGGGGCTGAAACAGATTTCGGGCAATAAGATCCAGGAGCCAACCCTTTCGCCTCAGGGCGACCGCGTGGCATATGTGTATGAGAACAACCTGTATGTGCTCGACCTGGGCTCCGACCGCCTGAGCCAGATTACCAGCGACGGCCGGCGCAATGCCATCATCAATGGCGTCACAGACTGGGTGTACGAAGAAGAATTCAGCTTTGTCAGGGCCTTCCAGTGGAACGCCACGGGCAGCAAAATTGCCTTTCTCCGTTTTGACGAGAGTGCCGTTCCGGAGTTTTCCATGGATATTTATGGGGACGGGCTTTACCCGTTTCCCGCCACCTTCAAATACCCCAAGGCAGGGGAAGACAATGCACAGGTAAGCCTGCACCTGTACGACCTGGCCACGGGCCAGACCCGGCAGGTCCCCATGGGCGACCCCTATTACCTGCCCCGGATCAAATGGATGCATCATCCCGACCACCTGAGCGTGCAGGCCCTGAACCGGCACCAGGACAGCCTTACCCTGTACCAGGTAGATGCCAGCGACCTTCAGGTCAGGGTTTTGCTCACCGAAACCGATGCAGCCTATGTGGATGTGACCGATAACCTGACCTTCCTGCCCGACGACCGCTTTATATGGACCAGCGAGAAGGACGGCTATAACCACGTTTACCTGCACGCGGCCGATGGGCGCCAGCTGCGCCAGCTCACCAGCGGGCCCTGGGAGGTAACCGATTACTACGGCTACGACCCGAACAGCAAGCGTATTTACTACCAGTCTACCGAAGAGGGATCCATTCTCCGCGACGTTTACAGCATTACCGAGCGGGGCAGAGGGAAGAAAAGGCTCTCGGCAGGGACGGGAACCCACCGGGCATCGTTC
>DATIPV010000259.1:0-4562 GCA_035471525.1 Robiginitalea sp. | reverse complement strand
CACGTATTTTTTCTTTCATGGCATTGTCAGTACTAAGCAGGCGAACAGCACAGCCGGGGCATATATCTTCTTGAGCTCCCTCAGGCCGATCTTGAGCCTCGACTTGATGGTTCCCAGGGGGATGTCCAGTTCTTCGCTGGCTTCCTGCTGGGTCATACCCTCGAAGAAAAGCGCTTCCAGAACTTCCCGGTATTTGGGGTCAATGCTGCGCAGGTGCTTGCGCATGTCCATCAGTTCAGGCTGAACGCCGTCCACACCTAAGCTATATACGTCCGAAACATCTATTTGGATTTCACGGTCTGATTTTGTGCTCAGGCTGCGCAATTTATCGATGGCCGCATTGCGCGTAATCCGGAAGAGCCAGGTAAAAAGCTTGGCTTTGGAAGGGTCGTAGGTGTCCGACTTTTTCCAGATCTTCACAAAGCTTTCCTGCACCACGTCCTGAGCCAGCTCTTCATCTTTGACCACCTTCAGCGCCACGCCGTAAAGGGTGTCTGCATAATGCTCGTACAGAAGCGAGATGGCTTTTTCATCGCCTTCTCGCAGCAGTTC
The DNA here is from genome assembly GCA_035471525.1 of Robiginitalea sp. GTDB lineage: Bacteria > Bacteroidota > Bacteroidia > Flavobacteriales > Flavobacteriaceae > Robiginitalea. The sequence goes on along the minus strand of DATIPV010000259.1, from coordinate 4,010 downwards.
CACGATATGTTTTTCGAGCAGCGTACTCATTGATTTGGGGGCGGGCCGGAAAAAGAAAGGAGCCGGCATCCAAACCCTGTTCCTTCAACGTATATAGGGAAACGCTAAGTTAGCAAAAATTGGTATCTGGCGTTTTTACATTTAATTAGTTCTTTGTACAAATCTTCTTTTGTACAATTTGTTTTGGTTAGTTTGGTTTGGTATAACCCCCGCCCGGCAATGCGCTGGCGGGGGTTATTTCGTGAAGGGGGACGGGGGTTTCAGAGGATGTTCACCTCGGGCTCGATCTCGATGGAAAACCGCTCGCGCACGGCCTGCCTGATCTCGTTGGCCAGGGCGAGTATTTCCTGCCCGCTGGCCGAGCCGTAATTGACCAGCACCAGGGCCTGGTTCCGGTGCACCCCGGCATCGCCCCTGCGCACGCCCTTAAATCCGAGCTGTTCGATGAGCCACCCGGCTGGCACTTTTACCCCGGCCTCGCCCTGCGGGTAGCCAGGCAGGTCCGGAAAAGCCTTTTGCAGCCTCTTATAATGGCTTTCGGCAATTACGGGATTCTTGAAGAAGCTCCCGCTGTTGCCCAGCTGGGCGGGATCGGGGAGTTTGCGCCGCCGGATGGCCATGACGGCCTGAGCCACCTCCGACGGGGAGGGGTTTTGTACCCCGGCCGCCTGCAGTTCACGGGCGATATCCCCGTATCCCGTGCGGATCCTATGCCCGGACCGGGTGAGTTCCAGGTCGACCGACCAAATGATGTAACGGCCCTTTTCCGTCTGCTTGAACAGGGAGTCCCGGTACCCGAACCGGCAGGCCTCCCGGTCGAAATACACAAGGTTGCCGCTGGCGATCTCCACCGCTTCCAGGCCCCGCAGCACGTCCTGGAGCTCCACCCCGTACGCGCCGATGTTCTGTATGGGTGCCGTTCCGGCCTTGCCCGGAATGAGGGCCAGGTTTTCCAGACCCCCGTAGCCCTGCTCCAGTGTCCACAGCACCAGCTCGTGCCAGTTTTCCCCGGCCATGGCACGCAGAACGACCTTTTCCGGGGATTCCGAAACGATCTCCCGCCCCCGGGTATCCATGTGGAGGACCAGGGCCTGCAGGGGTTTTGTCAGCAACAGGTTGCTTCCCCCGCTCAACACGAAGGGGGCGGGCAGGCCGGGGGCTTTCAGGGCCTCCCGGAGGGAGTCCAGGTCGGTAATCCGTATAAAATGGCTGGCAGGTACGTCAATCCCGAACGTATTGTAGGCTTTCAGCGATACATCCCGTTCAATGCGCATGGCCCGGGTAGTTATTGAGGGCTTCTGCCAGTATGCGGACGGCCTTTCGGAGGCGCTCTTTGGAGAGGACATAGGCGATGCGCACCTGGCTGACCCCCAGGCCCGGGGTGGCGTAAAAACCCGCTGCCGGGGCGACCATAACCGTAGACCCCTCCCATTGGAACGATTCCAGCAGCCACTGGGCAAAATGGTCGGCATCGGCCACGGGCAGTTCTACCATGCAGTAGAAAGCTCCCTGTGGCCGGGCTACCTTGAGGCCCGGAATACGCGACAATTCCTCCAGCAGCAGATCGCGCCGCTGGCTGTATTCACGGATTACCTCCTCAAAATAGGAGGCAGGGGTATCCAGGGCGGCTTCGCTCGCCAGCAAGGCAAAGGTGGGCGGGGAAAGCCTCGCCTGGGCAAATTTAAGAGCGGCTTGCATCAGGGCCTGGTTCCGGCTCGCGATGCAGCCGATCCGCGCCCCGCACATGCTGTAGCGCTTGGAGACCGAATCTACCATAACGGCCTGCTGCTCCAGGCCCGGTTCCTGCAGCACCGAATAGTGGGTTTTCCCGTCGTAGGCGAATTCCCGGTAAACCTCGTCGGCAATCAGGAACAAGTCGCGCCGCCGCACCAGCTCGGCCAGCCTGCCGATTTCCTCCTGGGTGTAGAGGTATCCGGTGGGGTTGCCCGGGTTGCAGAGCAGAATGGCGCGGGTGCGGGGGGTAATACAGGCCTCAAAGGCCTCGATGGGGGGCAGGGCGAAGTTGTCTTCTATCCGGGAGACCACCGGAACCACGGTAATGCCGAGGGCCGTGGCGAAGCCGTTGTAGTTGGCGTAAAAGGGCTCCGGAATAACGATCTCGTCCCCGGCGTCGGCCACGCAGCCCATCACGAACGAAAGGGCTTCTGAACCACCCGTGGTAACCAGAATCTGATCTTTGGTGAGTCCGATGCCGTGTTTGCCGTAATAGGCAGCCAATTTGCTGCGGTAGGTATCGCTGCCCTCACTGCGGCTGTATTCCAGCACTTCGATCGTGTGGTGGCGAACCGCGTCCAGGGCCTGTGCGGGGGTCCGGATATCGGGCTGGCCGATATTCAGGTGGATAACATCGACGCCCCGGGCCTTGGCGGCTTCGGCATAGGGGACCAGTTTGCGGATCGGGGAGGCCGGCATGGCCAGGCCTTTTCGGGATAGGGAGGGCATAATACGGGATAATTCTACGCAAAAATGAGAAAACTAAACGGACCGCACAAGGATAAGGGGTGGGCTCGTGTACCGGGCCGGGCCAAAGGAATGTTAAATTCAGGGGGCTTTTCGCGGAATTTTCTAACTTTAAGACACACGCCCCTAATTATGAAGTTGTTGCGAATAGGTTTTGCCTTCCTTTTGCTGGGCCTGCTGGGCCCTGCTCCCACCTTGTCGGGGCAGCAATTCCAGTTGCCGGAATCGGCGGGGCGCAGCCCGAAAATCCGGTTCGAGCTGCTGAACAACCTTATGGTGGTTCCCCTGGAGGTGAATGGTACCCAACTCAGTTTCATCCTGGATTCGGGGGTCGGAAAACCCATTCTCTTTAACCTGGCCGACCGGGACTCCATCGAATTGAAAAACGTGCGAAAGCTCACGATACAGGGGCTGGGTTCGGGAGAGCCCATAGAGGCCCTCAGTTCAGTAGGCAACACCTTCCGCCTGTCTTCTCTGGTAAACCGCAGTCAGCAGGTCTACGTGGTTCTGGACAAGGATCTCAATTTTTCGCCCGCCCTGGGAATCCCTATCCACGGCATAATCGGTTATGACCTCTTCCGCGATTTTGTGGTGGAGATCAACTACGGCCGCAGGTATATCCGCTTCCACGATCCGGACACCTACAAGGCCCGGAAAGGGAAGGGGATGCAGACCCTGCCCCTGGATGTCGATCGTAAGAAGGCTTTCCTGGAAGGAAGCGTGGTAGTTCGCGACGGGCAGCAGATGGTTCCCGTGCGCCTGTTGATGGATACGGGGAGCAGCGATGCCGTTTGGCTTTTCCCGGATCCGGAGGAGGGCCTTGAAGTCCCTGAAAAGCATTACGAGGACTACCTTGGAAAGGGGCTGAGCGGCACTATTTACGGCAAACGCACCAAAATAAGCCAGTTGCGGATCGGGGATTTTGTGCTCACCGACGCCAAGGCAGCCTTTCCCGACATGGACTCCTTTCAGGGCATAGGGGAACTGGGGGAACGAGACGGCAGCCTGGGCGGAGAGCTGCTTAAGCGCTTCAATATGGTGGTCAATTATCCGGCGGGGGAGATTACCCTGTCCAGGAACAGCCATTTCAGGGACCCCTTCCTCTTCAACAGGGCGGGCATTGAGCTGGAGCATGCGGGCATGCGGTATATAGCGGAGCGCATCGCCGATTCCAGGGGCGTGGTAATGGAATCCGACGATCCATTCGGCAATGTGCAGATTTTGCTGGAGGGCCAGACCCGGCTGAGCCTGGTGCCCGAAATCGTGGTTTCGGCCATTCGTGCCGGCAGCCCGGCACACGAGGTGGGCCTGCGCGAAGGGGACGTAATCCTGGCCGTAAACGGCAAATCGGTGCACAAATTCAAGTTGCAGGAGGTGATGGGCATGATTAACGACAAAAAGGGTAAGCGGGTAAAGTTGCTCATCGAACGGTTCAACAGGGACCTGCTCTTTTCCTTTGTCCTGCGGGAAGTCTTCGAATAAAAAAATCCCCCGGCGCTGGCCGGGGGATTTTTCTTAAGGTCGGGGAG
>DATIPV010000258.1:0-7420 GCA_035471525.1 Robiginitalea sp. | reverse complement strand
GGTAGGGGGCGCTGTAAGTCCGCTCCACGACGGTAGCGGCTGTGCGGAAGGCTTTGTCTACGTCGCCGTCCTTGCGGGCCGCTTTCTCGGGAGCCGTGTTCAGGAGCTTGGTAAGGGTCTCTTCGTGATACGCAGTGCTCTCGAGTTCGGAGGCAATTTCCCACTCGGCATACAGGGCCTTCTGTGCCTGCATGCATTGCCAGGTGGTATCGCCCACGATGGCCACCATCTCGTCGATGGCGCCCCCGTCCGACCACTGGCGCTCGGCTCCTTCAGGATAGACCACGATGGGGAAGACATCGCGGATGCCGGGCATGTTTTTTACCGATTCCGCATTCACCGACTTGAGTTTCATTCCAAAGGCAGGCGGGTGCACCACCATGGCGATCAGCATCCCTTCCCGCCTTACGTCCAGCCCGAAGAGGGGCTGGCCTGTTACGATCTGCGGGCCATCCACGTTTTTCTGGTCGGTACCCACAATGGTGAATTCTTCCCGATTCTTCAGGGTTACTTCCTCGGGCACCTCGAGCGCTGCGGCTGCCGAAGCCATCTCCCCGTAGCCGGCGGAGCGGTTGCTGGCCTGGTGATAGAGCACCCCCATAGAGGTTGTGATTTCAGCCACCGGGACCTGCCAGGCCTGTGCGGCCGCTTCCTTTAACATCTGCCGGGCCGTGGCGCCTGCCATACGCAGGCCGTTCCAGCCCTGCCGGATGGATTGGCTGCCCCCGGCCAGCTGCCGGGTAAAGATATCGGTGTTCAGAGGCGCCTGCTCCACGATTACCTGGGCCCAGTCGGTATCGAGTTCCTCAGCCACAATCATGGGCATGGCCGTTTTGATATTCTGTCCGATCTCCGGATTGGGCGACATGATGGTTACCCGGCCGTTGTTTCCAATTTTGAGGAAACCGTTGATCTCAAACCATTCATCGGGCATGGCCAGGGCGGCCTCCCGGGCTGCTTCGGTCTGACAGGAGGCCAGCCAGCTGAAGCTGAGCACCAGGCCTCCCCCGGCCAGGGCTGAAGATTTTATAAAACTGCGCCTTCCGAGGTGTGTTTTTATGAGTGTCATGATCTATGTCTTTGATTCTGTAAATTTTGAAAAAGGGCCTGCCTGTTGCCTTCAGGTGGCTGCAGACTGGTTTGATGCAGCCAGTTTGATGGCCTTCTTGATGCGCAGATAGGTTCCGCACCGGCAGATATTGCCGTTCATGGCCCCCTCGATTTCGGCGTCGCTGGGATTGGGGTTACTCTTCAGCAAAGCTGCGGCAGACATGATTTGCCCAGCCTGGCAATAGCCGCATTGAGGCACGTCTACCTCCAGCCAGGCTTGTTGGACCGGATGGTCTCCGTGTTCAGAAAGACCTTCGATGGTAGTCACTTTCTGGTTGCCCACTGCCGACACCGGCAGCATGCACGAGCGAGTAGCGACATCGCCCAGGTGGACCGTGCAGGAGCCGCATTGGGCGATGCCACAGCCGTATTTGGTACCCACCAGGTTCAAGTGGTCGCGCAGGACCCACAACAAAGGGGTGGACGGATCTACGTCTACCTGCCGCTCAGTTCCGTTGATGTTCAGATTGAAAATTGCCATGGATGTAAAATTTGTAATAAGTTACGAGTTTTCAGACAAAAATCCCGCAATCAGCGGGCTCAATTACGGGGTGTTTTAAGAATTTTTAACACGTTTTTTGACAACCCATCAAATACCTGTAAGTTGCTCCAGCGAATCGGGGTAGCGGGCGCCGACCACGCCGATCCGGTCGCAGGCAGCCTCGATGCGGGCCATCTCCTGCGGGCTGATCCGGATCGACACGGCCCCGATGTTTTCTTCGAGCCGGTGCAGCTTGGTGGTTCCGGGTATGGGCACGATCCAGGGCTTGCGTCCCAGTACCCAGGCCAGGGCCATCTGGGCCGGGGTAGCCCCGCGGGGGTCCCCGAATTCCTGCAGCAGGTCTACCAGGGCCAGATTGGCCTCCAGGGCTTCCCGTTCAAAGCGGGGAATGGTGCCCCGTATATCCCCTTCCGCATAGGTGCGGCCGATCTGAAACTTCCCGGTCAGAAATCCGCGCCCCAGGGGGCTGTAGGGCACCAGGCCGATGCCCAGTTCTTCCAGGAGCGGGAAAATATTCGCTTCGTGCTTGCGGGTCCATAGCGAGTACTCGCTTTGCAGGGCGGTAAGCGGTTGTACGGCATGGGCCCTGCGGATGGTCTCAGGGCCGGCCTCCGACATGCCGAACCGCTTTACCTTGCCCTCGGTGATAAGGTCCCTTACGGTGCCGGCAACCTCCTCGATTGGCACCTTTGGGTCTACCCGGTGCTGGTAGAACAGGTCCAGGGCCTCCACACGCAGCCTTTTCAGGGAGGCCTCGGCCACCCGGCGGATGTGTTCAGGCCGGCTGTTGACCCCCACCATCTTTCCGTCGCGGATATCGAAGCCGAATTTCGTCGCGATCCGCACCTCTCCCCTGAAGGGTTCGAGGGCCTCCCCTACCAGTTCCTCATTGGTGTAAGGGCCATAGGCCTCTGCCGTGTCGAAAAAGGTAATGCCCCGTTCGGCTGCCTTGCGCAGCAGGGCAATGGCCTCTTTCCGCTCCGGGAAGGGGGCGTAGCCAAAATTCAGCCCCATGCAGCCCAGCCCGATGGCAGACACTTCCAGGGGCTCATGGCCCAAAAATCTTTTTTCGATCATACCCGATGTGTTTTTGTGCTAGCTGCAACCGGCAGCAGGGGTTCCTCTTAAAACCGCAAAGTACCCCGGTATATTCCGGAGGCCCTCTGGTATCTCACCGCATGCGCGCCTGTCAAAAACCTATGAGGCTACCTCCCGACTTTACACGGATAAGTTACACAATTCAAATGAGTCCGATGATACGTGCCAATGGCTAAAAATTGTAGACCAGCGACAGGTTCCAGTTGAAGTTTTCGCTGTCGATCTCCGAGTCGATTTCCTGATTCAAAACGGTGCTCAGGGACAGGGGGAATTCGCGGAGCCTCAGGTTTACAGCGGCTGTGGCGTACAGGCCGTCTTCATCGTCCATGCGCAGGTAATAGACCTGAGGGGAAACCTCTGCATACAACCTCTTCCCCAGGGAAATATCGGAAAAACCGGCATTGAGCGTCAGGAAGTGGGTGCGTTTGACCCCCTCGTCAAAACCGAAGGCCGTCAGGTAATACACGCCCACCCGGAGGTGTTCGCTCAGGGAGTAACCCGGGGCTGCTTCAAAGGCCAGGTAGCGCCGGGCTTCCATCAGATCTTCTTGCTGCCCGTCCCGGATAACCGTCTCCGTTCTGAAGTTCACCGCGGGGTGCATCCCTGTCCGCAGGGAGAATCTCCCTTTTTCCACTGCCTGGTAACGATACCAGAACAGGAAGGCCCAGGGCTTGCCCTCCAGGGCAAATCGCATATCGGGTTCAAAACTGTGCCGGCCGCGCACGAACTTCAGGTCGAAGAGCAAAGCCGGGTCGCCCAGGGAAAAGGTGGGCACCAAAGAGATGCCGTTGTTGGTTAGCTGGATGTTGCCGTAAAAACGGTCCAGAATGGGCCTGGGAGGCGTGTCCTGGGCCCTGGAAAACTGTATGGCCGCCAGCAACAGGCCCATAGCCAAAAGGGCCCGCAAGGGACCCAGGGGCTTGGAAAAGTATCCGGGCAAAACAGGGTTGGTAAAAATTGAATGCATGCTTTGCACTGCAATAAATCGATTGTAAAGGTACGCCCCTAAAAGAGAACAAACGCCATGGGAACAACGGGAATACCTGTGAAAGCTCCATAAATAACAAAATTGGCGGCATTCTTCCTTTATGCATTGCGGCCCCTGCTGAATCCTAGTATCTTTCAGGCACAAAACACCAAGCATATGTCCGAACATGCCAGGCCCCGCGTCGTTATCGTAGGGGCGGGTTTCGGCGGGATCGAACTGGCCAAGGCCTTGCGCAGCGCCCCGGCCGAGGTGCTGCTGATCGACCGGAACAACTACCACAACTTCCAGCCCCTGATGTACCAGGTGGCCACCGGCGGCCTCGAACCCGACAGCATCGCCTACCCGGTGCGCCGCATCTTCCGCAGGTACCCGAACGTGTCGTGCCGCATGGCCGAGGTGGGGCGCCTCGACTGGGAATGCAACCGCCTGTTTACCAGCATCGGCACCATTCCATACGATTATCTGGTGCTGGCCACGGGGAGCCGCACCAACTACTACAATTTCGAAGCAGTCAAAGACCGGTTGCTCACCCTGAAAGGCCTTCCCGATGCGCTTAACATACGCAGCTACGTGTACCAGAACCTCGAAAAAGCCATTGCCAACTACAGCGGGGAGCCCCTCGAGGAAATCATGAACGTGGCCATCGTAGGGGGTGGGCCGGCGGGCATTGAACTGGCCGGGGCCCTGGCCGAGATGAAGCGGCACGTAATCCCCAAGGACTTCCCCGACCTGGACACCCGTAAAATGAGCATCAACCTCTACCAGGCAGGCGACCGGATTTTGAACGCCATGTCTGCCGAAGCCTCTGAAAAGGCGTTGGCCTACCTGCAGGAAATGGGTGTAAACGTTAAACTCAATGCCCGGGTAGCCACCTACGAGGCCGACGAGGTGCTATTGGAAGACGGCACCCGATTTCCGACCGATACGGTATTATGGACGGCCGGCGTACAGGGCGCGCCCCTGGAAGGCCTTCCGAAGGATTGCCTCCGCAAAGGGGGGCGAATCGGGGTTGACGCAATTAACCGGGTGGAAGGCCTCGACCGTGTATTTGCCATCGGAGACGTGGCGAGCTGCGAGACGGAAGAAACGCCCCGCGGCCTGCCCATGCTGGCCCCGGTGGCCCAGCAACAGGGGCGCCACCTGGCGCGCAACCTAAAAGCCCTGCTGGCCAAAAAACAGCCCGAGCCCTTTGTCTACAAAGACCGGGGCGCCATGGCTACGGTGGGACGCGTACGGGCCGTGGCAGACCTCCCCCATTGGAAGTTCCAGGGCTCCTTTGCCTGGTTCGTGTGGATGGGGGTGCACATTTACTCCCTGGTCGGCTTCCGCAACAAGCTGGCGGCCCTCTATCACTGGGCTTTTAACTACCTGAGTTACGACCGGCCCCTGGGGTTGATCATCCGCCCGTTCCGGCGCGAGACCCACAATGGGGCAAATTCCGGGAAGACCGGTTAAACTTTTGCCCGGTCGGGAAGTCCTAATCAGAGTTCTTCTTATATTTAATAACCAGGGGCCCTTTACCGGCCCGGACAAAAACCAACCCGATATGAAAAATCCAATCCTTAGCGGGCTCTTCCTGCTGCTGTTCGCAGGGCTGCTGACGGCCCAGCAACCCAACTCCTACGCTTTGGTGGTAGAAGGCTTCGACTGGGGCCCCGCTGTAAACAAGGTTGTGCTCGATCTGGGCCAGACCACCGATTCCCTGCCCGAAGGCAGCTTCTCGGTCTACGCCACCCGCTCCACCGACCTGGCAGAAATTCCAGCGGCCTTTGCCTCGGGAGAACGCACTGTGGTGGGCTCATACCTCTCCGACGCGAGCGGTACCCGCACCGAGAGCGGCTCGCACCTTACCCTGGTGCTGGCGGTGGGCCCCCAGATGCCCCTGGGTTCGCCTTTCCAGTATGCCAACAACGATAAGGTACGCGGCAATTTCTGGGTAGATTACCGGGTCGCGGTTACCCACACCCCCAGCCTGCGGACCTGGAACCAAAAAAGCGGGCAGGTGCTGCCCCTGGTCGATCGCTTTGACCTCGGCGGGCGGTTCGAATACAGCCCCGGCCAAATGATGTCGTACGCCAGTTACACCCCCCCTGCCGCAAGTGTGAAAAAGCCCCTGATCATATGGCTGCACGGGGGAGGCGAGGGAGGCACAGACCCCACCATCGCCCTGCTGGGCAACCGGGCGGCCAATTACGCCTCCGACGAAATCCAGCAGTATTTCGGGGGCGCCTATGTACTGGTGCCCCAGGCCCCCACCTTCTGGATGAACAAGGAGGGAGGCGGCTATACCCGGGGAGATGCCGAAGACATTTACCACGTAGGGCTGATGGCCCTGATCCGGGATTATGTGGCCAATCACCCGCAGGTCGACCCCGACCGCATTTACGTGGGCGGGTGCAGCAACGGCGGGTATATGAGCCTGAAGCTTCTGCTCAAGAATCCCGATTTTTTCGCCGCAGCCTACATCAGTGCCCTGGCCTACCAATCGCAGTACCTGACCGACGAGCAGATTCGCAGCATCCGCAAGGTGCCGATCTGGTTTATCCACGCCAAGGACGACCCCGTTACGGTCCCAGACCAGACCGTAGTGCCGGTTTACCAGCGGCTTAAGTCGGCCGGTGCCCGCAACCTGCACTTTTCATACTACGAACACGTGGTAGACATTACCAACCTGTATGGCGGGAATGATTTCCGCTATAGCGGCCACTGGTCGTGGATCTATTCGCATGCGAACCAGGCCACGCGCGATTTTGACGGGAACCCCGTAATGTCTGGCGGGCGCCCGGTTACCGTAATGCAGTGGCTGGCGGCCCAGAGGAAATGAGCCGGCCGGCCACCCCCTGAGGGGTATGAGCCTGAGTGCCTATGGATACCGGCCATAAGAAAGCCATCGGCTATATGTTGCTGAGCACGGCGTCCTTCGCCGTGATGAATGGGCTGCTCAAGGAGCTGAACCACCTCCCGCCCCTGGAACCGGTCTTTTTCCGTTCCATCGGTTCGGCGGTAATCGCCACCTCCTTCCTGCTTCGAAATGGCATCCCCCTGCTCGGGCGGGGGCGGGGCCTGCTCATGCTGCGGGCGGCTCTGGGCGTATCGGCCATGTCGCTTTTCTTCACTTCCCTGAAATACCTCCCGCTGGGCCTGGCCGTATCGCTGCGGTATACGGCCCCCATCTATGCAGTGGTCTTTGCCTGGTTCCTGCTCGGGGAACGCATTAGCCGTTTGCAGACCCTTTTCCTGGGGCTGGTATTTTCCGGAGTTTTGATCTTGCGCGGATTTTCACCCGATATCGATTCGTTCGGGCTTCTGCTTATTTTGCTGGCAGCCATGTTCAGCGGCATGGTCTATATCGCCATCCGCAAAATCGGGACCCGCGAACACCCTGTGGTGGTGGTCAATTACTTCATGGTGCTGGCCACCATGGTTGGCGGGGTAGCCACTTTATTTCACTGGGTCCCGCCCGGGCAACCCATAGAATGGGGGCTGCTGCTCGGCCTGGGCATTTTCGGTTATTTCGGCCAGCTCTTCATGACCCGGGCCTTCCAGATCGGGAAAACCCAGCAGGTGGCCCCTTTCAAATATGCGGAAGTGATCTACGCCTTGCTTATCGGAATATTTTTCTTCGGGGAGACCTATTCGGCTGTGAGCTCGCTCGGGGTGGCCTGTATCCTGATCGGGCTGTCGCTGTACGCTGCAGCCGGAAGCCGAAAAGAGGCATCCGG
>DATIPV010000257.1:0-4212 GCA_035471525.1 Robiginitalea sp. | reverse complement strand
GCCAATGTGATCGCCACCTGGGAAGGGAAAAAGGTCGGCTTTGTGGGCGATCTGGTTTTCGGTCCGCGGGGTACGGATGCGGTTTTTGCCTCGCCCATGTATTCCGCCACCGGGAATATCCTGAACCAGTTGTACGTGTACTGGAACGTTTCCCAGCACGTAACCCTGACCTTCGGGAACTGGAACACCTTCCTGGGGTATGAGGTAATCTCCCCGGCGGGCAACTTCAATTACAGCACTTCCTACCTGTTTTCCTACGGCCCGTTCTCCCATACCGGGTTGAGGGCCAATTTTGACCTGGGCAACGATTGGTCTGCCATGGTGGCCGTAATGAACCCTACCGACCTGACCGAGTTCAACCCTACCGGCGATTACGCCCTGGGGGCCCAGGTGGGCTATTCGGGCCAGTTCCTGAATTTCGTCTACAGCCAGGGTGGGTTCGAGCTGGATTACACCGGGGGCTTCGACCTGAGCGAAAAATTCTACCTGGGGATCAACGGGGCCTATTTCGACGACGACGGAACCGGGTTTGCCGGGGTGGCACTGTACCCGCAGTACAAGACCTCTGAGAATTTCACCCTGGGACTCCGGGCCGAGTACTTTACCGAAATGGGCGATTTCGGGGCCATCGGCACGGGGGTGGAAGACTCCAGCGTGCTGGCCCTGACCCTTACCGGGAGCGCCACCCTGGGCGATTTGGTTCTCAAGCCCGAATTGCGGCTCGACAGCGCATCCGACGATGCCTTTATCAATAACGACCTGGAAGCCACCGGCAGCCTGGCATCCTTCCTGCTCGCTGCGGTCTACTCCTTCTAGCAGCAGCCGATTTGTTTGGTTTGGTTAATCGGAAAGACCCTTGCCCCAGTCGGGCAGGGGTTTTTCTATTTTTGGAAATCCTTTACCCCGGCCCTTATTTCAAAATCGATCCGGTTTACGGACGGCACGATCGGGCACGAAAATTTCGGATTATAGGCGCAGTACGGATTGTAAGCCTGGTTGAAATCGATTAAGATCGAATCGCCTTTCGGAATCTGGAGGTCTATGTAACGCCCTCCCGAATAGGTCTCTTCCCCGTTCGTTTTATCGGTAAAAGGGAGGAAGAGGTAGTTTTCCATCCCCTTCTCCAGGAAAAGATCGGGGCTCTGGTAAATTTCCAGGCTCACGGGCCCGTCTTTCAGTTCAAAATACAGGGTCCCGAATTTCCGTTCCCGGGCCATTCGGTCGGTGCTGGTGGGCATATCGAAAGGCAGGGCCTCCGGGCTCCGCACCAGCCGGGCCCACACCTGATAGGTGGTGTCGGGCTCAAAGAATTCCAGGCCTTCAAAAAATTTGCGGTCTTTGTCGAACAGGGGCGAGGTATTCGGGTCCCGGAATTCGGCATTGAGCTTTTTCTGGAAAGCCAGCACGGCACCTATTTTGCCCACAAGCGTATCGGCGGGCTGCACCGATTCTTCGGGGTGGTATCTTTTTCCGCCATCACAGGCCACAAGGCCCAGGGCAAGGAACAGACTCAAGATGGCATGTTGCAAACGCATAGGAAGGTTTGATACAGCTATTGCGCACGACCCGATCGGTAGCGGGGCAGGCGGAATAACAGGCTCAAAAATAGGAAATATGCCTGAAATGCGGCATGTGCCGAATCAACGATTCATCTGATCGGCCTTTTCGGGCAGACCGTACCGGGCCCCTCCCAGGTATTTGGCGATAAGGGCATTGAATTCGGGGCCGATGCGCAGCAGAGCCGTATGGTTAATTTGGTACAGGGCCGCCTGGTCCTGATAACCGCGTTTGAGCAGCTCCTCCAGGTAATACAGCGCCGTTCCGAAGTCGTCGTATTTGGCGGTCAGGGAAATCACCTGCAGGTAATTTTCGGGTGCCTGAGGGTCGGTGATCGTTTTGAGCATATACAGGAAGATCAGGGCATCGTAGTCGGGCATCTTATCCAGCTCGATCAGATGGATGTAATCGTCTGCCAGGGCATTGGCAAAGCCCTTGAGGCGGAGCCCCATCAGCCGCTCTTCCTGGTGCGTGCTCTGTTCGAGATTGCTGAGTTCCTCCATCTGATAGTTCCACCATCCCAGGTTGCTGAGGTTGAAAGTGGCCAGGTCTTCATCCAGGGCCACTGTCATATATTGCCGCCTAACATCCTCCTTCAGGCGAAAGGTGTTGAACTCGCGCCTCTGGGAAGCATACCCCGATGTTTTCCGGATCGCCTTGCGGATGTCAGACAGCGACTCGGTGGGGTGCAACCCCTCGAACAGGTGAATGCCTTCCTCTGCCTGGTCGAAGGCCAGAAGCCATTGCCCCCGGCTGCGCAGTGCGTTCAGGTAATTTATATACGCCTCGAAACGCGACTGTATATAGCCCGTGTCCCGTTCTTTTCGACCCGATTTCATGCCCAAAAGGTCCAGTGCCTCCAGGCCGAGTCGCAGTATGTCTTCCGGTGGCCGCTGATGACCTCCCTCGTAATAAAGCACGAAATGCGGGGTTTTACGGCGATCGAGCTGGGCCTCGACCCGGATCATTTCCGGGTAGCCGAAGTCGGCCCGGCCCATGATGCCTACAAAATCGGCCGGGGGATCGGCAGTGGCCTCTGCCGCCTCCAGAGGAACAGCCCCAAGGGTCAGGACCCCCTGTACGCCCCGCAACAGGTTGGGCATAAGGGCTGCAAGCTGCCCGTCTATGCCAAAGCCGCTAAGGGAAATCTGCTTCCGGTCCAGGGGCAGCACTTCGGCCAGTTGACGCAACACTTTCCCCATGTGAACGACCTGTTTGGTGAGGGTCGCGCTGTCGGTGCCGAGGCGGGATGCAGCCAGGATATACCCGTTGGATTCAGCAACGTTCCGGTAATACCGCAGCATTTGCATCAAATCTTCCTCTTCCCCCAGCACCAGGAGCAGCGGCCAGCTTACCCCGGGGTCAAAATTCGTGGGCAGATACAGGCCCGTATGTCCTGGAAGGGAATCCGCCAGGAAAAGGCTGTCCAGTACCACCCCTTTGCGAAGGCGAAGCTCCTGGGCCCGGCCTGGCAGGCCTGCCAGCAGGGCAAACAGCAACAGTAACAATGTGCTTTTTTTCATAGCCATAAGGGCATCTCATTTCGGGCGGGGCAGGGCTTGGGAACCTTGCTGCCGAATAGCACCAAACCCCATTTAAAGATAGGTAATCCGGCGCAATAGTAACCGGGCTGCCTACACGATTCGCCGTATGGGGGCATTGCTTATGACTTCAGACAAAATAATGTGCGTGCGTGTTTCCCCGTACTGGATTAGCTGGTCGATGAATTTCTCGAGGTGGAACTGGTCCCGGAGCACCACCTCCATAATGATATTCTCATTCCCCGTAATCCGGTAACAGTTGATTACCTCTTCAAGGTTTTTGACATGTTCCAGGAAGGGCTTAAGTTTCCCCATAAAGGCACGCAGGGTAATGATGGCCTTGAGTTGGTACCCCACCCTGGCATGCGAAATACTGGTCCAATATCCCTCGATGACCCCCAGCTCTTCCAGCCGTTTGACCCGGTCGGCCACAGCGGGGGGGGTAAGGCCTATTTTCCGGCCGATCCCCGCCAGGGAGGACCGGGCGTTTTGCTGCAGGGCGGTAAGAATGCTCCAATGCAACTTATCTAGCTTAATTTCCAATGACTATACGGTTTAATTATTTATAATAATAAGGAATTTTAATCAATTATGCTTATTTATTTAAGTAAACGGTGCTTATTGCGAAGTATCTTTATAAAAAAAAGAAAAAGAAGATGTCCTATCAGCGCATCAAAGACTTGCCGGTTTACCGCAAAGCCGTTTCATTGAGGACCATGAGCCGGGAAATTGCCTCCTATGTTACGTATAACAAGGACCTGCTGACCCTGTGCCATTCGAGCAGCCTGCGCGACCACATAGCCGATTCCCTGCTCACCGATGCCATCCTGATCCCGCAGCAGATTGCCAAGGCCGAAAACTCCACTTCCGAGGTGATCCGCCAGCGGTGCATCCAATTCATCAATGTGATGACTCAGAACCTGAACGCCTACTGCCGGGGCCTGGAGAAGGACGGGGTGCGCGAAAGGGAGTATCTGGACCTGCTGCGCGGGGAACTGAAAGGATTCCGTCAGGCTTTCAAAGCCTGGCGCCGGAGCCTCCTTCCCTAAGGCACGATCACATGTTGCGGCGGTATTGTCCGCCCACCTCGAAGAGCGCCCGTGTGAGCTGGCCC
>DATIPV010000256.1:0-5389 GCA_035471525.1 Robiginitalea sp. | reverse complement strand
CGGGCTGCAACAGCGCCTTCAAGTCACCCAACGGCTCCAACGCCAACCCCTGTCCGGTGAACCTGGAGGCCGGCATGGACCTCGATGCGCAGGTACTGGGCATCGAGGAAGTGCAGGGCATGGCCTACCCGAACCCGGCCACCGACTACCTGAACCTCTTTGTGGGGGGCCAGGAAGGGCAGATCGACGTGCAGGTGTTCGACGTTTCGGGCCGCATGCTGATCGCGAAGGATTTCGGGGTAACCGGCCTGCAGGAGGTGCAGCTCGACATCAGCCCGCTGGAACCGGGTATCTACATTGTTAAGGTAGGCAGCGATTCGGCCTTCCGGATCATCAAGCAGTAGAGGCGATAAGCCATTGAATCCTAATGGAAACAGGGCCGTGCCAGCAGCACGGCCCTGTTGTTTTTCAGGGCCGCCCGCCCCGGGAACGGGCCCCGATACGACCGGGCTTTGGCCTATCAGATTAAAATGTATTTTTAGGGGGAGTAAAACCCACCGTGTCCCCGGGGCGCCCAACCGCTATGAACAGACTTTCCTATTTTATGCCGGCATTCTTGATGGCCCTTGCCGCCTGCAGTGAAACCCCGCAGGCCGAAGCAGGTGCCGCAGCTTCCGATGGGCCGACCTACGACGAGCCCCACCGCCCCCAGTTCCACTTTTCCCCGGCCCGGGCCTGGATGAACGACCCCAACGGGCTGTTCTACCTCGACGGGGTCTACCACATGAGCTACCAGTATTACCCCGACAGCACCGTCTGGGGGCCCATGCACTGGGGGCATGCCACCTCCACCGACCTGGTCCGCTGGCAGGAGCAGCCCATCGCGCTCTACCCCGATTCGCTGGGGTACATCTTCTCGGGCAGCGCGGTGGTCGATGCGCAGAACACCTCCGGTTTCGGCTCCCTGGAAAACCCGCCCGTGGTGGCCGTCTTTACCCACCACGACCCGCTGGCCCTGGAGGCCGGCCGCAGCGACTTCCAGAGCCAGAGCCTGGCCTATAGCCCCGACAGGGGGAACACCTGGCAGAAATACGCCGGCAACCCGGTGCTGCAGAACGATACGGGCATCCGCGACTTCCGCGACCCCAAGGTGGTCTGGCACCCGGATAGCAACCAATGGGTAATGGCCCTGGCCGTGTACGACCGGGTGCGGTTCTACGGCTCCGCGAACCTGAAAGACTGGGCCTACCTTTCCGAATTCGGCATCCCGGGCGATACGCGCCTCTGGGAGTGCCCCGACCTGTTTCCCCTGCGGATGCCGGGCAGCAGGGAGCTCAAATGGGTGCTGCTGGTGAGCATCCAGAAAGACGCCCCGGCGGGGGGCACCGGCACTTCCTATTTCGTGGGCGACTTCGACGGGACCACTTTTTCAGCCGACCCCGCCTCCCAGCAATGGCTCGATTACGGGGCCGACAACTACGCCTTCGTAACCTGGAGCAATGCCCCGGCGGGCTGGGGGCAGCGCCTGGGCATCGGCTGGATGTCGAACTGGCAGTACGCCCAGCAGGTGCCCACCGACCCCTGGCGCTCGGCCATGACCCTGCCGCGGGTGCTGCAACTCGGGGAAGACCGGGGCACCTACTTCCTCAGGTCCCTGCCCGTGCCGGCCGCGAGCAGCCTGTGGACTTCCGAGACCGTTCTGCCTGCCGAAATCGACAGGGGGTTCGAGGTTGCCGGCGACTTTGTTCCCTCCCGGTGCGAGCTGGCCCTCGACATTGACCTGGAGCAAACCACGGCCGGGGTCTTCGGCTGTACCCTGAGCAATGAAGCCGGGGAACATCTGATGATTGTCTTCCACCGCAACAAGAACGAGGTGCAGATCGACCGCTGGAACTCCGGCCCGAAGGGGTTTTCAGAGGCCTTCTTCAAGGGCCCCCACAAAGCTCCCCTGAACATGGAAGGCGCGTCGCTCGACGTGCGCATCTTCTTCGACCGGGCCTCGGCCGAGCTTTTTGCCGACGGGGGGCGCCTGAACGCAACCGAGGTGTTCTTTCCCTCCAGCCCCTACACCGACCTGCGGCTCTGGACCCGGGGCGGAAAGCTGGTGCTCCGCGACGGCCGGGTCTACGGGCTCGAATCGATCTGGGGAGAAAGCCCGGAGCCCCGATAGGCCTCTGTTGCCCTGTTTTTACCCCGTTTTGGCCTGCCGGGCCGGCTGACTTTCGTCATAGCGATACAGCGCGCCCTGGCCTACATTTACGGGAGGTATGAACAGCATGGTATCCATAAAAGACCGGGCGATCCTCTTTCTGAGCGAAGTGGGCGAACTCTCGGCCTTTGCCGGCCGGTTTTTCCGGGAGGTGGCCCGCCCGCCGTATGAATTCAGGGAGTTGCTGCGGCAGTGCTACCAGGTGGGCAACCGGTCCCTTACCCTGGTATTGGTTACCGGCTTTATCATCGGCCTGGTGCTTACCCTGCAGTCGAGGCCTACCCTGGTAGAATTCGGGGCGGTTTCCTGGATGCCCAATATGGTGGGGATCTCCATAGTCAGGGAAATTGGCCCGGTTATTACGGCCCTGATCTGTGCCGGGCGCATCGCCTCCGGCATCGGGGCCGAACTCGGCTCCATGCGGGTAACCGAACAGATCGACGCCATGGAAGTATCGGGCACCAACCCATTCAAGTACCTGGTGGCCACGCGCATCCTGGCAACCACCCTTATGCTGCCCCTGCTGGTCGTTTTCGGCGACCTGATCGCCCTGTTCGGCTCGGCCCTGGTAGAAAACCTGAAGGGGGCCGTAAGCTTCCGCCTGTATTTCAATATGGTCTTCGATGCCCTTTCGTACGGCGACCTGATCCCCGCCACCGTAAAATCCTTCTTTTTCGGGTTTGTGATCGGCCTGGTGGGCACCTTCAAGGGGTATTACTGCAAGAAAGGCACCGAAGGGGTGGGCAAAGCCGCCAACACGGCCGTGGTAATCGCATCCCTGTTGCTGTTCTTCGTCGATTTCGTGGCCGTTTTCGTTTCTGATATATTCTATGACCTCTAACCTGATGACCCGGCCCGAAACATACCCGACAGCTGTAGCCGCCCCAAAGGGGAAGCAGGCCGTAATCCGCATTCGCGACCTGCACAAGAGCTTTGGCCCGGTGGAGGTGCTGCGCGGCTTTAACCTGACCCTGTACGAGCGGGAAAACCTGGTGGTGATGGGCAAGTCGGGCAGCGGCAAATCGGTGATGATCAAGTGCCTGGTGGGCCTGATGGATCCCGACAGCGGCTATGTGGAGGTGCTCGGCCGGGAAATTGCCGGCCTGGGCCGCCAGGAGCTCGACCAGCTGCGCGCCGATATCGGCTTCCTGTTCCAGGGCAGCGCCCTGTACGATTCCATGACCGTGCGCGAGAACCTGGAATTTCCCCTGCGCCGGCACCGCGAAAAACTGGGCAATCCGAAAGACACCCTGCCGCTGGTTCGGGAAGCCCTCGAAAATGTGGGCCTGGCCCACGCCATCGATATGATGCCGGCCGAGCTCTCGGGAGGGATGAAGCGGCGGATCGCCCTGGCGCGCACCCTTATCCTGAAGCCGAAGGTGATCCTCTACGACGAGCCCACCAGCGGGCTCGACCCCATAACAGCCAAGGAGATCATCGGCCTGATGCGGCGGATCCAGCAAAAATTCGGGACCGCCTCGCTGATTATTACCCACGATGTCGATTGTGCCCGGGTCATTGCGGAACGCATCCTGCTGCTGGTAGACGGGGTGAATTACGCAGAGGGCAGTTATGCCGAATTATCGGGCAACGCCGATCCGAAGGTGGAAGCCTTCTTTAAAAAATAGCCCTATGGGAAAGTCAAACATTTCATTCGTAAAACTCGGGATCTTCGTTATTACGGGCAGTTTGCTGCTCATCCTGGCAGCCTACCTGATCGGGAACGAGCAGAAGATGTTCAGCCGCACTTTTGAACTCACCACCGTGTTCAACAACGTGGGCGGGTTGCAGGTGGGCAACAATGTGCGGTATTCGGGCATCAATGCCGGCACGGTGCGCGCCATTACGATGGAGACCGACACCAGTATTCGGGTATATATGCGGATCGATATGGAGTTGCAGCCGCACATCAAGAGGGACGCCCTGGCCATGGTAGGGTCCGACGGCCTGGTGGGCAGCATGCTTATCAATATCATTCCGGGAAACGGCCCTTCTGTGCCTGTGGAATCGGGCGACGAGATTCGCAGCTTCAGCCGCATCAGCACCCAGGACATGCTCACCACCCTGAACGTGACCAATGAAAATGCCGCCCTGCTCATGGGGGACCTGCTGGATATTACGCAATCGATCCGCAGCGGCTCCGGCGTGTTGGGCCGCCTGCTGAACGACAGTACCCTGGCGCGCGACCTGCAGGAAAGCGTCCGGAACCTGAAACTGACCACGGCCCAGTCCAACGAGGCGCTTACCCGCCTCAACCGGAAGATCTCGGAACTCCGGTTCGAGGAAAGCGCCCTGGCCCTGTTGCTCGACGACCCCGAATTCAGCGAGCAGGTGCGCAGCATCGTTACGGGCCTCGACAGCTCGGGCCAGGACATCCGCCGGCTCACGCGGCGGCTCGACGGCCTGGCGGTTTCCCTGGAAGCCGGGGAGGGGACCCTGGGGGTGCTGCTGCGCGACAGCACCGCAGCCCGCAACCTGCAGAGCAGCCTGCAGCACCTCGATTCCGGCCTGCAAAAGTTCGATCAGAACATGGAGGCCCTGAAGCATAATTTCCTGACCAGGGGCTATTTCCGCAAACTGGAACGCCAGCAAAAGAAACAAGACTGAGCCCGGGCCTCAGGCCAAAAATAAGACCGCCCCGGAAATGCTTCCGGGGCGGTCCTGCACTCAGCGCTCTGGGAGCGCAGAGATCCCGCTTTTAAAATTGGCTCGTTGGAGCGACCGGCTTCACAGGAAATTTCCTGTTTCATCCAATTTCACGCGGATTTTTTGCTCATTGTTCGAAAGGACCACTTTGTACTTTTTGGTTACGCCCTGTTCGTCGTGATAGGTTACGGCATAGACGTTCTTTTCGATAATCCAGCCGGGGAACCTGTCGGCAAGGGCCTCCCGTACAGATGGCGGAAGGGCGATGTCCTGGAAGCGTTCCACGGTGCGGACTATTTTGCCGTCGGCGTCATAGGCGGCCAGGATCTTTCCATCGGGGATGTAAAAACTGATGTGGTAAAACTCGTACTCATCATTGTAGAATTCTGAGCTCATCAGGTCAAATGCCGCCACCTTGCGTTCCAGCAGTTCCACCGGAACAGCAGCCGGTTCTTCAGAACCCACGCTGTTGAGGTATTTGTAGTTGGTCGCATATACAGTCACTTCGGAAAGTTGTTCCGTTTTCACGATTTGAGCCAGGGCCGGTCCGGTTAGCCCCACACATAAAAGGCCTAGGATTAATTTTTTCATGGT
>DATIPV010000255.1:0-4013 GCA_035471525.1 Robiginitalea sp. | reverse complement strand
GCTGCTCCTGGCCGGGTGCCTCGGATCAGCAGATCGGACCGGCAACCCAGCCACCGTCTATTACGGGGGCGATATCCTCACCATGGAAGGAACCCAACCCCAATACGCGGAGGCACTGGTCGTCCGCGACGGAAAAATTGAATTCGCAGGGGCCTCCGGGGAGGCCATGGAAGTGGCCGGGCCCGGGCATATAATGGCAAACCTGGCCGGCAAAACCCTGTTGCCCGGATTTATTGACGGACACGTGCATTTCGGCCTCTTCGGCCTTCAGGCCATCGGAGCCCAGCTGCTGGCCCCGCCCGACGCCACAGGCAAGGACATCCCTACCCTGATCCAGATTCTGAAAGACTGGAACACCCCTGAAAACCTCGCCCTGACCGGGTGGATCTTCGGTACCGGTTTTGACGATTCCGTCCTGGAGGAAAAGCGCTTCCCCACCCGGCACGACCTGGATCAGGTGAGCACAGAGCTTCCCATCATGGTTACGCATATTTCGGGCCACTTTGCCGTGGTAAACAGCAAAGGGCTGGAAATACTTGGCTTTACGGCAGAAACCCCCAATCCGGAAGGAGGCGTCATTCGGAGGGAAAGCGATGGCAAAACCCCGAATGGGGTGCTGGAGGAACTGGCAGCCATCCCCTACATGCTTCAGGCGCTGAATCCCATGGATTCCGTGGCCGAGGAACGTTTTTTCGAAGCTGGCCAGCACATGGCCCTCTCCTATGGCTACACTACCGCCCAGGAAGGCCGGGCCATGCAGAATCATGAACAGCTGGCCGCCAAAGCCGAGGCCGGCAAACTAAAGCTTGATGTGGTCAGTTACATCGACTATATGTTTGTGGACCAGTACATGGGTTCGAAATGGGACAGCCGAAACTACACGAACCACTACCGGATCGGCGGAATGAAGGTAACCCTCGACGGCTCCCCCCAGGGACGCACCGCCTGGCGTACCCAACCCTACCTGATCCCGCCCGACGGGCAGGGGCCCGACTACGCCGGCTACCCGGCCATCCCGAGCGATTCCACGGTGCAGGCCATTTTGGAGAAGGGCTTTACCAACAACTGGCAAACCCTGGTACACGCCAACGGGGATGCCGCTATGGATCAGTTTATACGAACCCTACGGCCGAATGTCGAAAAATACGGAAAGGGCGACCGGCGCAACACCCTCATCCACGGCCAATACGTGCGTTTCGACCAGCTCGACGCCTTTAAGGAGCTGGATGTTATCGCCGCACTATTCCCCTTGCATACCTTCTATTGGGGCGACTGGCACAAGCAGCTTATTGGTGATTCCCTGGGCAACCGGATCAGCCCGACCCGAACTGCTTTGGAAAAGGGGCTGAAACTCACCATTCAGACCGACGCCCCGGTAGCCCTGCCCAACCTGATGCGGGTGGTATGGACGGCCGTGGAGCGCTCCTCCCGTTCCGGGGCCATCATCGGGGAAGGGGAACGCCTGACCCCCTACGAAGCCCTGCAGGCCATCACGATCTGGTCGGCTTACCAGCACTTTGAGGAAGACCGCAAGGGCAGCCTGGCCCCAGGCAAGCTCGCCGACCTTGTCATTTTGGACCAGAACCCCCTTAAGGTGGCCCCCGATGCCATCAAGGATATTCAGGTGATGGAGACCATCAAGGAAGGAAAAACTGCGTATCTTAGAGAAAACTAGATTGCGGCCGGGCAGCCATCCGCGCAAATCCAAACATGAAGAAAAGGTTCCTATTTCCTCTTTTACTCGCGGTCATGCCATTTGTCGGCACGGCCCAGGACACCCAGGGCGGCAGTTCTGCCGACGACCTGGCCAAGCAACTGCAAAACCCGCTGGCCAGCCTGATCAGCGTGCCCTTCCAGAACAACTTTGATTTCGGGTTCGACCCGGCCGACGGGAGCCGCTGGCTGATGAACATTCAGCCGGTGATCCCCATGAGCATCTCTGAGGACTGGAACCTGATCGGAAGGGTCATTCTGCCGGTGATCTCCCAGACTGATGTTTTTGGGCCCAGCGGCAGCCAGACAGGTCTGGGGGATGCCCTTATAACCGGGTTCTTCTCCCCCAAGGCGCCTACTTCCGGCGGGATGACCTGGGGGGTCGGGCCGGCCCTCTCGATCCCCACCGCAACCAATGACTTTCTGGGAAGCGGGCAGTTTTCGATCGGCCCTTCGGCCGTGGCCCTGATTCAGAAGGGGTCGCTCACTTACGGAGCCCTGATCAACCACGTCTGGTCGCTTTTCGGGGACTCCGACCGCGGGGATGTCAGCGCCACCTTTTTCCAGCCCTTTGTGGCCCGGAATTTTCCCGGCGGCTATGCCCTGGCCCTCAATACCGAAATCCTGCAGAACTGGGAAGCCGATGCAACCGTCGGCACCCTGCACCTGATGGGTTCTAAGGTAACGACCCTGGTAGGGCAGATGGTGCAGTTCTTTGTCGGGCCCAGGATCCCCCTTGGCAATGGAAACAATGCCTCCTGGGGCTTCAGGGCCGGGATGACGCTCCTGTTGCCGAAATAGACGGCGCCGACCTACCAATCTTCCCGCGGGCTCACCAGCAGCCATTCGGTATGCCCGCCTTCGTGTACGATGCGTTCCAGGTGGAAGCCCGAGCGGGCGTAGAACTTGAGCAGCCCGATCTTCTCGATGCTCAGCCAGAACCCCCGTGCCGGTACGGCCGTGCGGATTTCCTGCAGCCAGATAGAACCGTAGCCGTGCGACCGGTATTCGGCCGGCACGTAGAGGAAGCCGATATAGTAGTAGTTCTGGGCATACCACCGCCTGGCGTCTACCTCAAAGGCCTTCATATCGGGAAACAGGGCCCGGCTTACGATGCCTCCGCCCCGGAAGGCAGTGCCTTCCACCAGGATGAAGATACGGGAGTCGCCGGCCACCTGCGGCCATACTGCCCGCGCCTCCTTTCTCCAGTCTGGGGGGAGTTCCCGAAAGAGCCGCTCGGGCTCCTGCGTGCTATCTACCAATTTCAAGGCGCTCCGTGTCATCTTACAAATAGCCCCACGACCAGAGTTTGTCGGAATCATCGCGCCAGCGGTCGCCGATGTCGGTGCGGTAATAGCCGTTGTTGACGATTATGTTGGCTATGCGGTTGTACATCACCCGCTGGGCATCCTTCATGGTGAGCCCCGTGCCCGATATTAAAACGGCCAGCCCGGTGTTCCCGGTAATGAGCCACTGCCCCTTGATCTGTTTCAGGTGCATGGGGTGTATACCCTCGGTCATATTTTTGGGGATCACCACCACGGCGTCTTTGGAAAACAGCTCGAAGGTTTTCCGGTCGTCGTACGGAAAGGGAGGCACGGCTATAAAGGCTCCGACCTGGAACCCCTTCTTTGTCTGGAAGTTTTCCTTGCTGCCCTCCGCAATTCCGTAGAGCAGATCGCCCACCGGCTCCAGCAACCCTGCCCGCTGGATCATCACCTGCGGATACCCCAGGCGGGAGGTGAATTCAAGCGGATAAATGCCGTTGCCGTTTACGATACAGTTGATGTCGATATGGCCGTGCAATTTGTGTTTTGCCAGGGTGGCCTCAAACTTTTTGAGGGTTCGGTCGAACAGGGGGGAATTTTGGGTCCAGAACATAGAGGAGCCCATCTCCCCGGTAGAAACCCCTACCTCTTTCGGGAAGAGCTTCTTGTGCTCGAAGGTAATGTTGTACGGGCGCACGAAGCGCTGCCCGTTGAAGAAGGCCGCGATGCCGATCTCCACCCCCTTGACCCGTCGCTGCAACTGGAAATTCCCGAAGTCTTCCCCCCAGGATTTCTCGTAGGCCTTCAGCAACCTGATTACGTCCTGTCCCTGGTCGTCCTTGCCCACGAAAAGCAGCTGCTTGAGCTCCTGGGTCTCGCCCGAGGGCTTTATCACGTAGGCGTTCGGATTAGACTCCACAAAGGATATGGCTTCCTGGAAGGAATGGAATTCCCACGATTGTATGGTATTGATCTTGTGCTTGCGAAGCTCTTCCTGCCCGAAGTTCCGGTCGAGCTCCAGGGCATCGGTAT
>DATIPV010000254.1:0-2284 GCA_035471525.1 Robiginitalea sp. | reverse complement strand
CACCGGATAGGCAAGGGAAGGCGTAATCATCACCCACCCGAAAAGCAGCTGCGACCCGATCAGAAAAACCCCGATCAGCACCCCCAGGATGCCGCCCGAACTGGTGACCAGCACGCCTTGCAGGAAGTAAATCTGCCGCAGTTTCGGGAGGGTTAGCCCGAGGGAATACAGGGTTCTCAGATGATCTTTTTTGTCCAGGATCATCATGATGATGGCCCCTACCACATTGAAGAGGGCGATAATCAGCACCAGGGTAAAGATGAGGTAGGTGGCCAGGTTTTCGGTGTTCAGCATGCGGTACAGGGTCTGGTTGAGCTCCTGCCGGTTCCGGAGGGTTACCCCGGAGCCCAGGAGCTCCGCCACGGCTGCCCGAACGGCCGCCGGGTCGGCTCCCGGGCTCAACCGCAAATTCAGGCCCGATATCCGGGAGCTGTCGCGTTGCAGCAGGGCCTGAACCAGGGGGAGTTCGGCAAACACGTATTTCTTGTCGAGGTTCTCCTCGATCTGGTAGATGCCGCTGATTACCAGGGCCAGCTGGTTATAGGGCTGGTCTCCCAGCCCCTGAGGGGACAGAGTCCCTTTCCCGGGCTTGGGAGCCAACAGGATAAGCGGGCTGCCGAAGTCGCCGACGCTGAGGTTGAGCTGGCTGGCGATGGTACGCCCAACTACGGCCTGCCTGGCGCTCAGGTCGTAAAGCCCCAGAAAAACCGTGCTGTCGATGCCCGTGGTGCGGGTGTAGGCGCTGTCTACCCCTTTTATGTAGGCGATCATGCTTTTTTGCCGGTGGGTCAGGTACACGCGCTCTTCCAGTTCGCGCGAATAGGAAGCCAGGCCGGGCAGGCCGCGCAGGGCCGCCTCCTGTTCGGGGCTCAGGGAAAAGGTCTTGCCGACGGCGGGCAGGGCCTTGAGCTGGGGGTCGAAAGTGTTGCTGAAGGAAAGGCTGAAAGACTTCAGGCCCGAAAAGCCAGAAAGGACGATAAAAAGGGCTGCCGAGCCAACCACGATAACCCCGAAGGTGACCGCGTTGATAATATTCACGGCATTCTGGCTGCTTTTGGAGCGAAGGTATCTCCGGGCTATATAGAGCGGCACATTCACCCCCTAGGATTTTTTACGGCGCGGCAGTAATTCCCTGTTTTCGATAGGGTTTTCACTCCCCTTGAGCGACTGGTCTATCTGTTCGATGTATTCCAGCGAATCGTCCAGGAAAAACATCAGTTCCGGTACCCGGCGAAGCTGGTGCCGGGTACGCCGGGCCAGGTCGTGCCGAATCTGAACCTTTCCGGCCTTGATCCCGTTGAGCAAAGGCACGGCCTCCTTTACGGGGAAAATGCTCACATAGACCTTGGCGATGGAGAGGTCTGAGGTAACGGTTACCTTGGACACAGAAAAGAGCACGCCTCCCAGGCCGCTGTCGGCCGCGGCTCGCCGCAGGATGTCGGCCAGATCTTTCTGGATAAGGCCGGCTATTTTTTTCTGGCGCTGGGTTTCCACAGGGCAAAAATACACACAAAAGGCGTACTTTTATTCCACAAGCCCCGGGAATGCGGAAAATAGAACATATCGGGATCGCCGTCAGGGACCTGCAACAGTCCTGCGCGGTGTTTGAGAAGCTTTTCGGAGCCCCGCCCTACAAGACGGAGGAAGTTGCCTCGGAAGGGGTGCGCACGGCCTTCTTTCTGGCCGGCCCGAATAAGATCGAGCTGCTGGAGGCCACAACCCAGGACAGCCCGATTGCCAAATACCTCGAAAAAAGGGGGGAAGGCATGCACCACATCGCCTTCGACGTGGCGGACATCCACGCCGAGATCGCCCGGCTCAGGGGCGAAGGGTTTGTGGTCCTCAACGAAACCCCCAAAAGAGGAGCCGACAACAAGCTGGTGGCCTTCCTGCACCCGAAGGGCACCCACGGCGTACTGGTGGAACTCTGCCAGGAAGCCCCAGGGGATTAGGGCCCGCCCTGTTGCGGCTGCCGGAAAATAGTAGTAATATTGCATCCTCCAAATCGGCCAACTGCCCCCTGAGGGGATGGAACTTGGAAATTGGAAGTTGAAAATCATCCGCCCCGGCGGATAGGGTCCTATAGCTCAGTCGGTTAGAGCATCTGACTCATAATCAGAGGGTCCCTGGTTCGAGCCCAGGTGGGACCACATCAAGCGAAAACCCCGCGCGTAAGCGTGGGGTTATTTTTTTGGAGTCACTTCCAAAAGCTCGCTTTTGGAAAGTGGCGAAGAAAAAAGAACACGCAGACCGCAAGGGCTGCGAGGGTTTTCATTTGCAGTAG
>DATIPV010000253.1:0-9334 GCA_035471525.1 Robiginitalea sp. | reverse complement strand
GCAATTTCGGAGGCCGCATCCTCCACGGCCGTGCGGGCCATCCAACCCAGGGCATGATTGCTTGAGGGGTTGCCGTAGTGCTCCCCGAAGTAGGGCAACATGGCATCTACCACCTCGCGCGCGCAGGGTGTGGTCGCATTGTAATCAAAGTGGAGTATGGCGTGCATCGCGTAACATGGTGGCGATAGGGGAATAAAGGTACAGATAATACCTGTAAACAACCCGCCTTTCCAGAGCGGATGCCGCATTCGGGAAGGCCCCTTTGATAAGATATTGTTAAATCGCCAAAGCAGGGCGGCAATAATTGTGAATTCGGGATAAATACGTTATATTTAATGATATCCTTTTAGTAAAATTCCCAATAGCAAAATTATGATCCCAGCCAATTTTACGTATCACAGGGCGCATTCCGTACAGGATGCCATTGCACTGGCGGAATCCCTTGGGGAAGAGGCCAAGTATATGTCCGGCGGACATAGCTTGCTCCCCATGATGAAACTTCGGTTCGCCACCCCGGAGCACATTATTGACATCAGCAAAATCGAAGGCCTTTCTTTCATCAAGGAAGAAGGCGATTTGTTGAAAATAGGGGGCTTGACCACCCAGTCAGAAATGGAGCATTCGAAACTGATCCGGGAGAAATACCCGATCTTTTCCGACGCGATCAAACTCACTGCAGATCCTTCGGTGCGCAATGTGGGGACCATGGGCGGCAATATCGCCCACGGGGATGCTGCCAACGACCAGCCCGCACTGATGCTGGCCATGCGGGCGACCATTGTTGCGGAAGGGCCCGAAGGCCGCAAAACCATCCCGATCGATGCATTTTTCCACGGATTTTATATGACGGCACTGGAACCGGCCGATGTCCTGGTGGAAATACATGTCCCGAAAGCAAAAAAACGCAGCGGAGGGGCATACTATAAAATGGAGCGTAAAGTCGGGGATTATGCCACGGCTGGTGTGGCCGTCTACCTGGAACTGGACGACAGCGGGACCTGCCGGGAAATAGGCATAGGCCTTACCAACGTGAGTGCGGTTCCCATGCGGGTAGATCGGGCAGAGGACCTGCTCAGGGGCAAGAAGATCACCCAGGACCTCATGGATCAGGCAGGCGCCATGGCGGCTGAGGATTGTGAACCCACTTCGGATCTGAGGGGCTCGGAGGCCTACAAGAGATCCCTGGTGCATACCCTTACAAAACGAATGTTGAACAAGGCTTTGGAAAGAGCAGGGCAATAAACCAACTATCATGAAACACGAAATCACTCTGAAGATAAATGGACAATCCGTTAGTGCGGAGGTGGATTCCCGCCTGCTCCTGGTGCATTTTATCCGGGAACACCTGAGCATGACCGGCACCCATATTGGCTGTGACACCAGCAACTGCGGTGCCTGTACGGTTCTCCTGGACGGAAAATCAATTAAATCCTGTACCTACCTGGCCGTCCGGGCCGACGGGGCAGAAATCACCACCATCGAGGGACTCGCCGCCGAGGGGACCAACCATCCCATCCAGCAGGGCTTTCACGACCAGCACGGATTGCATTGCGGATTCTGCACCCCGGGCATGATTATGCGTTCGGTCGAGTTGCTGAAGAACAACCCCAATCCCACGGAAGAGGAAATCCGTTGGGGCATCTCGGGAAACCTCTGCCGTTGTACCGGCTATAACAACATTGTTAAGGCCATACAGCAGGCAGCCGGTGAAATGCAGAAAGAAAAACAAACAGCAGTCTAACCTCATAAAAGCAAAAAATCATGTTTAAATGCAAGACATCAGCAGAGGTTGGCGGAATGGGTCACTCTGTTAAAAGGAAAGAAGACGCCCGTTTTCTTCACGGGAAGGGCAAATATGTGGACGATGTGAAATTACCGGGCATGCTCCACATGGTCATGGTGCGCAGTCCGTATGCCTACGCCAAGATCACGAATATCAATAAGGATTCAGCCCTGGCGGTTCCGGGGGTGCTGGCCGTCATTACGGGCCAGGACCTGGCCCAGTACAACCTGCACTGGATGCCCACCCTGTTGTCAGACACCCAGATGGTGTTGCCTACCGACACGGTCATGCACCAGAACCAGGAAGTTTGTGCCATTATCGCCACAGATCGCTATGCGGCTGCCGACGGGGCAGACGCCATCGAGATAGAATACGAGCCCATGGCGGCGATCGTGGACCCATTCAAGTCCCTTGACAAGGATGCCCCGCTGCTGCGCCCCGACAAGGAAGGGCAGAAAGACAACCATATCTATCACTGGGAACGGGGGAACCGCGAAAAGACGGATGCCGCCATTGCCAAGGCAGATGTTGTGGTCTCTGAACGCATCTACCTGCCCCGCATCCATGTGGCTTCCATCGAAACCTGCGGGTGTGTGGCCTCTTACGACAAGGACACCCAAAAACTCCTGGTGTACCTTACCACCCAGGCACCGCATGCCATCCGCACGGTGGTGGCGCTGGTAGCCGGGCATGTGGGGCTTTCGGAAGAGAAGATCCGCATTATCTCCCCCGACATCGGAGGCGGGTTTGGCGGAAAAGTGCCGGTTTACCCGGCCTATGTGGTGGCCATTGCAGCCACGTTTTTGATCGGCAAGCCGGTTAAATGGATCGAAGACCGTTCCGAGAACCTCACCAACGGTTTTGCCCGCGACTACCATATGGATTGCACCCTGGCTGCCAGCAAAGATGGCAAGATCCAGGCGTTCAAGGTAAAGACCCTGGCAGACCACGGATATACGGATTCCTCTGCGAACCCCTCTAAATATCCGACCGGAATGTTCTCCATCTGTACGGGCTCCTACGATTACGCGGATGCCTTTGCAGAACTGGATGCGGTCTATACGAACAAGGCGCCCGGCGGAGTCGCCTATCGCTGTTCCTTCCGGGTAACCGAGGCGGTCCATGCCATTGAAAGGATGGTCGACAAACTGGCCCACAAGCTCAATATGGACCCGGCCATGCTCCGGTTGCAGAATTTCATCAAGAAGGAGCAGTTCCCGTATGCTTCCCCATTGGGATGGAGCTACGACAGCGGAGATTATGAAGCTACCCTGAAGAAAGCCATGGAAATGGTCGGCTACGACGATTTCAAGAAAGAGCAGGCCGAAAAACGGAAACAGGGAAAACTGATGGGCATAGGTATTTCCACCTTTACGGAGGTGGTCGGTGCCGGTCCGTCAAAGGACTTCGACATTCTGGGCATCGCCATGTTCGACAGCGCCGAGATTCGGGTACACCCGACCGGGAAAGCCCTGGCACGATTTGGCACGAAATCCCAGGGACAGGGGCATGAGACCACCTATGCCCAGATCCTGGCAGAAGAGCTCGGCATTCCCTATTCCGACATCGAGATCGAGGAGGGAGACACCGACACTGCTCCCTACGGGCTCGGCACCTATGCCAGCCGGAGCACGCCCACTGCCGGGGCTGCCGCTGCCATCGCCGCCCGTAAACTGCGGGACAAAGGCAAGAAAATTGCTGCCTATCTGCTCGAAGTGAGCGAGGAGGATATCGAATGGGAAGTCGGCAAGTATTTTGTGAAGGGGGCTCCTGAAAAATCGAAGACCATACAGGATGTGGTGTTTGCGGCCTATACGAACATCCCGCCGGGGATGGAGCCAGGCTTTGAAGCGACCCACTACTACGATCCGCCCAACCTGACATTCCCGAATGGCGCCTACATCTGTGTGGTAGAGGTCGACAAGGAAACCGGATCCATTGATGTGCGGCGTTTTGTCGCCATCGACGACTGCGGAAACGTCATCAACCCCATGATCGTTGAGGGACAGGTGCACGGCGGGCTTACACAGGGCATCGCCCCGGCCATGTACGAGGCCATTGAATACGACGATGAAGGCAACGTCCTGAACGGCACCCTGATGGATTACCTCGTGCCCACCGCGGTGGAATCGCCGCACTGGGAAACAGGCCATACCGTAACCCCGTCGCCCCACCATCCGCTTGGGGCCAAAGGGGTTGCCGAATCGCCTACGGTAGGTGCTCCGCCGGCCATTGCGAATGCCATTATCGACGCACTGTCTCCCCTGGGGATCGAACACCTGGACATCCCCATTACCCCGGCCAAGGTATGGGAAGCCATCCAGGCACATTCGTAGCCGGTAGTTTGAACAAGGCTGCCCGGGAATACCGGGCAGCCTTTTAATGTGTAAATAACATAGATATGAAAACACAACTGGAAAAATCATTCGAGGTCCCTCAGGGAAGCGATCTGGTGTGGGAGCACCTGATCGATCCAAACAAGGTAATGGATTGCGTGCCGGGGGTTTCCATCGATGAAAAAGTGGGTGAGAACCACTATAAGGGAAAGGTCGGGATGAAGTTCGGGCCCATTGGTGCCAAATACGATGCCGATATCTTTTACGATGAAATTGATGCTGCGAACCGCAAGATCATCCTCACCGGGAAAGGGGTCGATGTGAAGGGGCAGGGCAGTGCCGACATGACGATGACCATGAACATTACCGATAGGGAAGATGGGGGGGCTAAACTCGACGCCATCATGGATGTTACCATCAATGGGAAGATAGCCCAGTTCGGGGCACGGCTGATCACTACGGTCTCTAACCAGCTGTTTAATCAATTCGTTTCGAACTTCTCGAAAAAGCTTGCCAAAGCCGAACATGCGGCATAGGCAATCAGTATTCATCTGAATTCGAAAAGCTATGCCCCGGGGCATAGCTTTATGCGTTATCTAACCTGTAAGTCCTTGAAAAAAGAAATCGAAGCGCTGGTAAAGGGATTTTACGAGCAAGGCTATATTATGAACGATGCCCTGGCCACCAGCGTATTCCTTCTGAAGAATCTGGAGAAACCGCTGCTTTTGGAGGGCAATCCCGGGGTGGGGAAGACGGTCCTGGCCAGTGCACTGGCCGCCTACCTGAAGACCAGCCTGATCCGGCTGCAGTGCTATGAAGGCCTGGACGTGGGCACCACCATCTACGAATGGAATTACCAGAAACAACTGCTGCACATCAAGCTCTTCGAGCAGGAAAAGGACAAGAAGGTTCTGGGGGAAGAGATCTTTGGGATGGATTATATCCTGGAGCGACCGCTGCTCAGGGCAATCAGTGCCGAAGCCCCGGTGGTACTGCTAATAGACGAGATCGACCGGGCCGACGAAGAGTTTGAGGCGTACCTGCTGGAGCTTTTGTCTGACTTTCAGATCAGCATTCCCGAATTGGGAACCATCCCGGCACGGTCCAGGCCCCTGGTGATTTTGACTTCGAACCGCACCCGGGAGCTGAGCGACGCCCTCAGGAGGCGCTGCCTCTACCACTGGGTGGATTTTCCTTCCAAAGCCCGTGAAATTGATATCATTGCCCGGAAGTTGCCCCAGATAGACGAGGACCTTGCGGCCCAGGTGGTCACGTTCATCCATAACCTGCGCAAATCGAGCCTTCACAAACCGCCCGGCATCGCGGAGTCCCTGGACTGGGCCAAGACCCTGCTGCTGCTCAATGCGGAGCACATTACGGAGGAGATCGTTCAGAATACCATCGGATGCGTGCTCAAGCACCGGGATGATATCGAATTTGTAAAGAACAGAACGGTGGAAGAGTTCCTGATGCCCGTAAAGTAAGACAGGCCCAAGACTGGTACCCTATGGTCGAAGTAGACAAGACATTCAAGGAGCGGCTTATCGACTTTACTTTTTATTGTCGGGAGCGTCAGTTTATGCTGGGGCCCCAGGATACGCGCGACGCCTTCGAGATCGCTGAGCGGGGCTACTGGCTCGACCGGAAAGTATTCCAGTACAGCCTGAAGGCCATTTTCTGCCAGCGGAAGGAACATTTTGACCGCTTCGATGAAATGTTTGACCGTTTCTGGAGCCGGTATTACGAGGAGAAGCTCGAGCAGCGGAAGAAGGACCTGAAACAAATCCGAAAGGAACCGGAGACCGATACCATTATGTTCCTGGGCGCCAAGTTCAACAAGCCCCGTCAGGAAAAGGAAGAAAAGGACGCCAAGCAAACCAAGGGCGCCAATGAAAGCATGCGGCTGCGCACCACCGATTTTTCGAAGGTGGATGTGGCCGACCGGGAACGCCTGGAAGAACTGGCCGAAGAACTGTTCCATCAGATGAGCATGCGATTTAAGCGCCGCCTGGAGAGTTCCAACCGGGGAAGAATCGATGTGCGCAAAACCATCCGGCACAGCCTCTCAACCGGGGGGCTGATGCTGGACCTGGCCCATAAGAAGAAAAAGAAGGAAAAGCGGAGGGTGGTTTTCCTGCTGGATGTGAGCGGTTCCATGGATACCTACAGCTACTATCTGCTCAGGTATGTAATGGTGCTGCGCAAATATTTCAAGACGCTCGAATTTTTTACCTTCAGCACCCACCTGACCCATGTTACCCCCTTGCTGCGGGCCGACAACGAACAGGAGGTAGTGCGGCAGGTCGGAAAAAACGTGCATTCCTGGTCCAGTGGCACAAAAATCGGGGAATGCCTTGCGGAATTTGTGGCCGGATACGGAAACAAATTCCTGAGTCAAAAGCACATCGTGGTTATTTTGAGCGACGGGCTCGAAACGGGAAACGTCGCCCAGCTCAGGGAAGCCGTGAGAACCATACGGAGAAAATGCAAAACGCTGATCTGGCTGAATCCCCTCAAGGGGATGCAGGATTACCAGCCTATTCAAAAGGGTATGGTAAACGTAATGCCGCATCTGGACGCGTTCGAATCGGCTCATAACCTGGATAGCTTATTAAAATTGGAAAAATTGCTGATGCATGTTTAATGAACTGGTTTTGCATATCGAAAAGCACCTGACCCGCGGGGCCAACTTCGCCATCGCCCAGGTGGTCGACCGCGTGGCGCCCAGTTCGGGGAAAGTGGGAGACAAGGCCATTATCCTCGAGACCGGGGAACTGATCGGATGGGTAGGAGGCGGCTGTGTCAGGGGTATTGTGATCAAGGAGGCCCTGGAGGTGATCCGCACCAAAAAGCACCGGAGAATTCGCATTTCCCCCGAAGGAGGATCCAGGGAAACAGAAAATTATAAAGAATATGTTATGTCGTGTCAGAGCAAAGGGACTGTGGAAGTACTGATAGAGCCCGTAATACCGCAGCCGGAATTACTAATCGTAGGCAAATCGAACATCGCCAGGAAACTCGCGGCCCTGGCCACGGCAGCCGATTTCCGGGTCAGCGTTATGGCTACGGATGCCGATACCCACCTGTTCCCGACGGCACTGCGGGTTTATGACAAGATCGATTTTTCGCATGTCGGAGACCTGTCCAATGCCTGTGTCATTATTGCCACCCAGGGGGAGGAAGACGACCTGTCTGTAAAAAAATCCCTGGAAACGGCTGCCGGCTACGTAGGTTTTGTTGCCAGTTCCAAAAAAGCATCGGATATACAGACATACCTGAAACGGGAGGGCATTTCACAAGCCCGGATTGCACAGCTGAAAAGCCCCGTGGGGTTAGACATCAATGCCAAGTTGGCCGGGGAAGTCGCGATCAGTATTCTGGCGGAGGTGATTCAGCATTTCAGGCAGGGAACCGTTTCCCAAACCCGCGCCGAACCGGAAAAGAAACCGGAAGCCCTTCCTGCTTCGCCCCCCCCGCCCGGTGATGCCTTCCAGGAAGCGTACTACATAAATCCGGTTTGCCAGGTACCCGTGTCTAAAAAGAATCCGAAACACGTTATTGAG
This sequence comes from Robiginitalea sp., assembly GCA_035471525.1. Lineage (GTDB taxonomy): Bacteria > Bacteroidota > Bacteroidia > Flavobacteriales > Flavobacteriaceae > Robiginitalea. The sequence continues at coordinate 1,652 of DATIPV010000253.1, read as the reverse complement.
TATAAGGGACAAAAGGTCTATTTCTGTTGCGACGGCTGCAAAGTGGTCTTTGAGAAGAATCCGGAGCAATTCATAAAATAGCACAATGCCCAAACAGGCCTTCTCGATGATGCATAGCAGCAATCTTCCCTCTGTCGGGACATATGAAAACCGCTGGCCGTGAGTGAGTCCGTTGTTGCACTCCTCCTGGCTGCCGGGGCTTCGAGCCGGATGGGATCGCCCAAGGCCTTGCTCCCCTGGGGGAAAACCACGGTCCTGGAACAAATTATCGGACAAATCCGGGATGCAGGACTCCCAAACATTGTGATGGTCTCCGGGGCCCATCACCCGAACCTGCTTCCCGTAGCCCGCAGGCAGGGCATCCGGGTTTGCCATCATCCTGATTGGGAAAGGGGGATTGGCTCCAGCCTTTCAAGGGGTATCGGCTATGTGATGGAAAATTTTCCGGATGCCGGGGCCGTATTGGTGCTGCTGTCGGACCAGCCCTTCGTTGCGGGCCGATACTTCCGGGAAATGCTCCGCGCCCAGGCTACATCCCCCGGCCTGATAATCGCCTCCCAATATGGAGATGCGGCCGGCGTTCCCGTTCTGTTGCCGCGGAATGTCTGGAAGAAGATCGAAGAGCTGCCGCCCGAACAAGGGGCAAGGGCCTTTATTGCAAAATACAGGGCACAAAGCCTTATCCTGGAAACCGGGTTCCCCCTCGTGGACATCGACACCCCGGAATCCTACCAAAGGGCTCTGGCCATGGCAGGACACACACCAACCAAAAACGAGATCAAATGAGTCGTAATGTATTGACAGTGAGCCTGATGCTTTGCCTGATCGGCGGGCAGGCTCAGGAAATGAAATTCGAGGAATACAATCCCGAATCCACACTGGTTGTGCCCGGGCAACCCGTCCTGCGGGCCCGATACCCCTTTGTGGATATCCACAACCACCAGTTTAGGATGCCGACCCAGGACCTGTCGGAATTGATCTCGGCCATGGATACCCTGAACATGGCGGTGATGGTGAATCTGAGCGGGGGGTCAGGGGAGCACCTGCTCGGGGCTCAGAACAATGTGAACAGCCATTACCCGAACCGCTTCGTGATCTTCGCGAATGTCGACTTTTCGGGGGTTGGCCTGGAAGGGTGGGGCGAACAGGCAGCTGCCCAGCTGGAATCGGACGTCCGCAATGGCGCCATGGGCCTTAAAATCTACAAAAGCCTCGGGCTGCGCAACCAGGATGCCGGCGGGAACCGCGTAGCGGTAGACGATCCGCGACTGGATCCCGTATGGGCAAAATGCGCCGAGCTGGGCATCCCGGTCTTGATTCACTCTGCCGACCCGCGATCCTTCTGGGACCCCGTTGATTCGCTCAATGAACGCTGGCTCGAACTCAAACTGAGACCCAACCGCAAGCGCAGCGATACCGACCCGGCACCCTGGCAGCAAATCATCGACGAACAGCACCGTATGTTCCGAAAGCACCCGAAAACGACTTTCATCAACGCGCACATGGGCTGGTATGCCAACGATTTGCACAGGCTGGGCCAATTGATGGATGAATTGCCCAATATGTACGTGGGCATTGGGGCCATCATTGCCGAGCTGGGCCGGCAACCCCGTATGGCCCGTGAATTTTTCATAAAGTATCAGGACCGCATC
>DATIPV010000252.1:0-12223 GCA_035471525.1 Robiginitalea sp. | reverse complement strand
AGACGATGAGACCGAAAGCGAGGTGCGCTGGATCTCGTACCGCCAGCATTTCTTCAGCTCCATTTTGGCGGCAGACCAGCCCTTTGCATCAGCCGTGCTTACTTCCAAAGACCTGGTAACGGAAGAGAGCCCGGATGTCGATGCCGTAAAAATCTTTGGGACGCGTACAGCACTACCCCTTACGGGCGGGGAGCTCAGCCGCTCCCTGCACTGGTACTTCGGCCCGACCGACCTCAATACCCTGGCGCAGTACGAAGACCTGGCCCTGGCCGATTCCATCCCCTTCGGATGGGGCATCTTCGGCTGGATCAACCGCTATATATTCACGCCTTTTTACGGTTTCCTGACCTCGTTCCTGCCCTTCGGGATCGCTATCGTGGTGATGACCATTATCGTGCGCATCCTTATGTCGCCGGTGACGTATAAATCCTACCTTTCCCAGGCCAAGATGCGCGTGCTGAAGCCGGAGATTACCGAGATCAACGAGAAACACAAAGACAACGCCATGAAACGGCAGCAGGAAACCATGGCCCTGTACAACAAGGCCGGGGTAAGCCCGCTTAGCGGATGCGTGCCCGCCCTGCTGCAGCTGCCCATTTTCTACGCCCTGTTCATGTTCTTCCCGACCAGCTTTGCCCTGCGCCAGAAGTCGTTCCTATGGGCCGAAGACCTGTCCTCGTACGATACGGTCGCCCAGTTGCCTTTCAGCATCCCGTTCTACGGGGACCACATCAGCCTGTTCCCCATTTTGGCCTCGGTGGCGATCTTCTTCTACATGCTCATGACCACGGGGCAGCAGATGCAGACCCAGCCGGGCATGCCGAACATGAAGTTCATCATGTACCTCTCGCCCCTGATGATGCTGTTCTTCTTCAACAACTACGCGAGCGGGCTCAGCCTGTACTATTTCGTGTCGAACCTGATCACCATCGGCATCATGCTGGTTATTAAACATGTGATTCTGGACGAGGAAAAGATACACGCCCAGATCCAGGAGCAGAAAAAGAAGCCGCGCAAGGAGAACCGTTTCCAGCGCAAGATGCGGGAGATGATGGCAGAGGCTGATAAACAGAAGAAGCGATAGCGTTCTGAGACGGGGCGTATCCTGGGTGGGATTGCCAAGTAAATCGGATAGTGGGTACTTGGGGAATGCCCCCCACCCCCGGGAACAAGATACCTTCCTACCCTGCAATTACTCATCAAAAAAGCCCCGACTTTGCGTACGGGGCTTTTTCTTCGGCTTGGCAGGTTGAGTCTGGTAAGATTTGGGACAGCCAATTTGCCTCCAACAACCCGGAAATCCAAACGAAAGTTGTAAAGGAGCGAATTTTGTATGCTAAGCGGCCAGGGCCTGTAGTATGCAGATTGGGAACAGGGGGCCCGCAACTAAAAAACCACCCGGGGATACCGGATGGCTTTTTGATGAAAAGGGAACAGTACTTAATTGTTCGTATCGGGAATCAGCACCTGATTCACGACATGGATAACCCCGTTGCCGGCCTGCACATCCACACCGATGATGCCGATGCCGGTGTTTCCTGCCCCGTCCGTTACATCGGCGATGTTTTCGCCTGTGCCCGGAAGGTTAATGGTAATCATGTCGCCCTCGAGGGTGGCCGGCATAATCCCGTCGGTCAGGTCTTCGGAGCGCACGTTGCCCGAAACCACGTGGTGCAGCAGCACCTGGGTGAGCACACTTTCCTCCGGGACGGAGGCCAGGGCGTCAAAAGCCGCATTGGTCGGGGCAAATACCGTGAAAGCCGGATCCAGTCCGTCTCCGTTGCCTCCTTCGGTCCTGGAGAGGATTCCCGCGAAGTCGGTACCCGGGGTTAGCTCGGTGAGCGCGCTCACCAGCGTGCTGAAATTCGGATCGGCCGCGGCAAAGGTTACCACCGTGGGGATGTCAATTACGGCGTCAACCCCGTGGATCACCCCATTGACAGCGACCACGTCGGGTTGGATCACATTGCTTGTGCCGTTGAGCGTTACGATGCCCAGGTCTGTATTGATATACAGGCTGAGGGCATCGGAATCTGCATTCGCTCCGAGGGTGTTTGCATAGCTGTTGGCAAGGCCTGCGGAAAAGGCAGCGGTGCCGGAGATCACGTGATTTGCCAGGATGTTGTTCAGCTCATTCCCGTCCGGGTTGGTGAATGCGGTAAAGGCGTCATTTACCGGGGCAAATACCGTAAAGGGGCCGTCTCCCGAAAGCAGGTCGGTAAAGGTGGTGTTGCCCCCGCTGGTCAGGGCGCCTACCAGGCTGGTAAAGCCGGGGTTCGCCAGGGCATGGTCTACAAGGGTGGGCAGGCCGATTACGGCATCCACGATGTGCACCACCCCGTTGGAAGCTTCGATATCGGGGGTAACCACGTCAGAAATTCCGTTTACGGTTACGCCAGAAGCCGTATCGATGAAAAGGCTCAGCTTGGCCCCGTCAGGACCGGCCGTGGAGAGGGAGGAAACATAATCGGTGCTGAGCTCGGTCGAGAGGAATTTGCCGGGAACCACATGGTTCAGGAGTATCTGGGTAAGAAGGTCTACAGGTACTTCAGACACGCTGGCAAAACCGTTGTCGGCCAGGAAGGTCTCAACAGCTGCGTTGGTAGGCGCAAACACGGTAAAGGCACCAGTCTGCTGCAAAGCTGAAACCAGCCCGGCTGCGGTCAGTGCGTCTACCAGGTTGGAAAGGTCTTCGGTGGCAACAGCCAGGTCTGCGATGGATTGCGCAGCCTCGCCAGCCAGGGCATCCAGCACGCTCTGGGGAATTAAAACCTTGTTAATTACGTGTACCACCCCGTTGCTGGCTTCGATATCGGCCGGGCCAACGGTAGCGGGGGTGCCGGTGGCATCGGTAATGCTCACACCTCCCTGCAGGGAAACAGAAAGGGGCTCACCCTGAAACGTGATGACCTCCTGGCCTTCCGAAAGATCTGCAGAGAATACGGCAGCTCCGGCAACCACGTGGTAGGTCAGGATGCTGGTCAGCAGGGCGCGCTCCTCATCGGTGTCGAAATCGTCCAGGCTGTCGAATCCGTCGAGCTGTGCCAGCAGGGCGTCAAAGGCGGCATTGGTCGGGGCGAATACGGTGAAGGGCCCGTTTCCGCTCAGGGTGCCCACCAGATCGGTTCCGGCCGACTGATCGGCGGTGGTAAGGGCCGCTACCAGGTTGCTGAGGTCGGATGTGGCCTGGGCGGTTGCGACAATGTTCGCAAGAGGTTCGGGATCTGGCATGGATCCATCGTCGTCGGAACAGGAGGTGCCGGCCAGGGCCAGTACTCCGATAAGCAACAGTGAGAACAGATTATTCGTTTTCATAGAGGAAGGGTTTAGAAATATATTGTTTAACAAATAATGAAAAAACTTAAACAAAATACAAACAACTTAATATAAGTTTAACAGTCATGCCCCGTCCGGGGCCCGGCACGGCGTGCTTTGGGCCTGCAACGTGAATTATTTCGTAATTTTGCGACGAATTCAACTGTACAATGAAAAAAGTAGTCGTCGGGCTTTCTGGTGGGGTAGACAGCAGTGTGGCCGCCCTCTTGCTCAAAGAGCAGGGGTACCAGGTCATTGGCCTGTTTATGAAGAACTGGCACGACGACTCGGTGGTGATTTCGCGCGAGTGCCCCTGGCTCGACGACAGCAACGACGCCCTTATCGTGGCCGAGAAGCTGGGCATCCCTTTCCAGACCGTCGACCTGAGCGCTGCCTATAAAGAACGCATTGTCGATTATATGTTCCGGGAATACCAAAGGGGGCGTACCCCCAACCCCGACGTGCTCTGCAACCGGGAGATCAAATTCGACCTCTTCCTTAAATTGGCCCTGCAGCTCGGGGCCGATTATGTGGCCACCGGGCATTATTGCCGGAAGGATTCCGTAACGGATGCCACCGGGCAGGTTCGCTACAGGCTGCTGGCCGGCAAAGACGGGCAGAAAGACCAGTCGTATTTCCTCTGCCAGCTCAACCAGGAACAACTGAGCCGGGCGCTGTTCCCCATCGGGGAGATGACCAAGGCCGAGGTACGCCGCCTGGCAGCGGCACACGGGCTGGTGACGGCCGAGAAGAAAGACTCCCAGGGCCTGTGTTTTATCGGGAAGGTGCGCCTGCCCGAATTCCTGCAGCAACAACTCAAGCCCCGGGAAGGACAGATCGTGGAAGTGCCCGCCACGGCTGCCCGCTACCAGGCAGCGGCCCCCAGCTTCGCAAGCCGGGAGGAAGAACTGGCGTTTTATTCCGAAAAACCGCATTACGCCCCTGCCGAGGGCAGGGTGGTGGGCCGCCACAACGGGGCCCATTACTTTACCATCGGGCAGCGCAAGGGCCTCAACGTGGGCGGAACGCCGGAGCCCCTTTTCGTGATCCAGACCGATGTGGACAACAACGTTATCTATACCGGGCAGGGCAAAGATCACCCGGGCCTGTACCGCCGGACCCTGTTTGTGACGGATGCGGAACTGCACTGGGTGCGCCCCGACCTGGCGCTGGAAACGGACGGGTCCCTGGAGGTAATGGCCCGTATCCGGTACCGGCAGCCCCTGCAGGCAGCCACCCTGTACAAAATAGAAGGCGGGCTCTATGTCGATTTTGCCCAAAAACAGTCTGCCATAACCGAGGGTCAGTTCGTGGCCTGGTACCTCGGGGACGAGCTCATCGGCTCCGGGGTTATCTCCTGAGCCGCGTGCAGGCGTCCTCTAATGCATGATACTATGAAGAACCGCATCGCAGAACTTTTTAATATACGGTACCCGATTATCCAGGCCGGGATGATCTGGGCCAGCGGCTGGCGGCTGGCCTCTGCCGTCTCGAATGCAGGCGGCCTGGGCCTTCTCGGGGCCGGGAGCATGTATCCCGATGTATTGCGCCACCACATCCGCCGTTGCCGGGAAGCTACCCGGCATCCCTTCGGGGTAAATGTGCCCATGCTGTATCCCGATATCGATCAGCTCATGTCCATTATCCGGGAAGAGGGCGTCCCCATCGTTTTTACCTCTGCCGGGAACCCTGCCGTATGGACCCCTTTTTTGAAGGAACAGGGCATAACCGTGGTCCATGTGGTGAGCAGCCTGAAGTTTGCCCTCAAGGCGCGCGATGCGGGGGTCGATGCCGTAGTGGCCGAGGGGTTCGAGGCCGGAGGGCACAACGGACGGGAAGAAACCACCACCCTTACGCTCATCCCCACCGTGCGGGAACAGCTGGAGCTGCCCCTGATCGCGGCGGGCGGCATCGCTACGGGCCGGGCCATGCTGGCCGCCCTGGTGCTGGGGGCAGACGGGGTACAGGTGGGAAGCCGTTTTGTGGCCAGTGAGGAAGCCTCCTCTCACCCTGCCTTCAAGCGGTGCGTGGTGGAAGCCGGAGAAGGCGATACCCGCCTTACCCTGAAGGAACTGGCCCCCGTGCGACTCATCCGGAATAAATTCTACCGCGATGTGGAGGCGGCCTATGCGCGCGGTGCCGGACCTGAAGAACTGCGCCAGTTGCTCGGAAGGGCCCGGGCCAAGAAAGGCATGTTCGAGGGCGACCTGGAGGAAGGGGAGCTCGAGATCGGACAGGTAGCCTCCCTGATCCACGAGATCCTGCCCGCGGCCGAAATCGTGAGGCGAATGATGGATGAGTTTGAAGCGGCCCGCAAGGAGGTACCAGGCCTCTTCTGAACTAACTGGTTTCTTGGCCCGGGGTTCAGAATACCGACCGGGTGATCGGGATATCTGAATGTTTCCAGACCCTGTTGAATTCTTCGCGGATTTTTGCCGCTTCGGCCGTTTTGCCCTGGGCGTCCAGCGCCTGTGACAGGCCGAGCAGGGACCAGCCATTCTGACGTATTTTTGCGAGGTCCTGCCGGTAAACAACCTCGGCTGCCTCCGGCGCACCGGCATCGAGCAGCACGGCCCCCAGGTGCTGACGCGGCGGGATGTGCCAGGCCGACGGCTCCGTATAGGTCAGGGCATCCTCGAGTGCAACTGCTCGTTCCAGATGGGTTACGGCCAGGGCAAAATCCCCAGACCCTGCTGCGATTTCCCCGGCTAAGACGGCTTGGGCCACCCCTGCAATCCGATCGGAGGAATTGTTCGCTGTGGCCACAATATCAGCCAGGCCCGGGTCGGTTTGCATGGCTTCAAGGGCTTCAAGTTCTTCCCGGGCCTCCCTGAGGTTGCCTTTCCGGGTGAAAGCAATACCCCGGGCATAATAGCGGATCAGGTTCAGGTGCTTGATTTCTGCGCGGGGGGCAGGGAAAGTGAGGATTTGGTTCCATTTGCCGAACCGGAGGTAGGCCTGCAATGGCGTCGCCGCAAAATCCTGCAGGAAAGGCAGTTCCGCCATTTCCCCGACAGGTACCTTTTCTGCTGTATTCCGGGCCGCAGCCAGGGCGGTTTCACTTAGCCCGATCAGGCTGGCGGCAGACCACAGGAAATGGATGTTGTGCGGGTAGTAGCTAAGGGGGTAAAGCCCCTGGGAATAACATTGGGAAATGTAGTCTTCATCTGCTGCAATGGCAAGCTGATTTACCCGGACAGCGTCTTCATAGCGCCCCACCCTGATGTAAATATGTGAAGGCATGTGTACCATGTGCCCGGCTGCGGGCATCAGGCTTTCCAGGGTCTCGGCACTGGAAACGGCCCGATCCGGGTCTGGGAGCTCCATGAGGTGGATGTAATAGTGATGGGCTCCCGGGTGGTCCGGGTTTAGACGGATTGCCTTTTCCAGGGCAGCTTTCGCATCCAGGGTGTGCGGCATGGGATTGCTTGCCTGGTCCCAGTAATTCCAGGGCATGGTATTCATGATAGCGTCGGCATACAGGGTCTGCACTTCAGGGTGATCGGGATATTTTAGGGCTACCCGTGACATGGCTTCGCGATAGGCTTCATTCAAGGGGGCAAGGTCGGCTTCGGGATCAGAACTGTACCTTACGGTTAACGCCTCGATCAGGTCACGCTCCAGTTGACTCGAGCCTGCTGCATACCTGCCGGCCAGTTCCAGGGCTTCCCAGGCGCGGCGCCTCCGATCTGCGTCCGGAAGGGGATCGTTGATATTCGGGCCCAGGTCGTAAGCCTGCCCCCAATACGCCATAGCGCATTCGGGGTCGAGCCGTGCGGCCTCCAGGAAAGATCGGTGCCCCTCGGCATGGTTGAAGGCGTAGGTCAGGCGGAGCCCCTGATCGAAGAATTGCTGGGCCCGGGGAGACCGGGTGCCTACGGCAAAGGAAAGGGTCCCCAAATTGTCGAACAACGGGGCAATCTGGTGTGTGCTGTCCGTCGGCTCGGGAAGGAATTTTGCAACCGTACATCGGATGGATCCCATGGATGCCATTGCGCGTTTGGGGAGTACCTCGGTTTTCCGCGATTGGAGGAGGAGGCTGGCTGCCGCGCCCACCAACAGGAGGAGCAGGGCGAAGGACGACTTGGTTTTCATCGAAAGGAAAATACAGGTTATACGGATCGCATAGCGGCTTCCCCGGGAACAACCGGGGGGCGTCAATACACTCTAATATATAAAAAAACCAGGCTTAAATCGTCTCAGCTGCTTTCACCACTTTGCACGGGTCACTCCCCGTTCAGGTCCAGTTTCAGCACATAGGCGTCTGCCGTGATAAACAGGGCGGTATGGTCTTCGTTGAAGGCACAGTTCGAAGTGGCTTCCCCGGTGAGGATGCGCCCCAGCAGCGCGCCGTCGGGCGCGAAAACATAAACGCCGCCCGGGCCCGTCCCGAACACATACCCTTTTTTATGCACTTTCATCCCGTCGGGGAGGCCTTTTTCGGTGGTGGTCCGGGCAGTGGCGTCGTACAGCACTTTTCCGGGCCCCAGGCTGCCATCGGGCAGCAGGTCGAACACCTTCCAGAATGCGGCTTCCGGGTCGGAATTGGCTATATAGAGCCGGCGGCCGTCGGGCGAGAGCGCCAGGCCGTTGGGCCGGCTGAATTCCCGCGTCAGCAGGCTGAGTTCCCCGGTCGCATCCAGGCGGTATACCCCCTGGAAGTCCAGTTCCTTGCCCGGGTCGTCCATGCGGCCCGGAAGGCCGTAAGGCGGATCGGTGAAATAGAGGTTGCCCCGGCTGTCGTAGAGGGCGTCGTTCGGACTGTTCAGCCGCCTGCCTTCAAAATCGGCCACAAGGGTTTCGAACTGAGGGGCCGGATTATCCAGCGGCGCCTGCATGCGCGCCACCCGCCTGTCGCCGTGCTGGCAGAGTACCAACCGGCCCTCTGGGTCGAGCAGCAGGCCGTTGGAGCCGGGTTCTTCCCCTTTAAAATCGCTTCCCAGGAAGCCGGAAGGCTGCAGGTAGCGCCTCGAACCCCCGACGGGGTCCCATTTATAGATCGCATTGCGGGGGATGTCGCTGTAGAGCAGGTAGCCCCCGCTGGCTACCCAGAGCGGACCCTCGGTCCATTCGTGCCCCCGGGCCAGTATTTCGAGCCGGGCCGTTTGGGGAATCAGGGCGTAAAAGTCCTCTGAAAGCGCCTCCATATGGCCGGCCTCCAGGGTCGGCACCGCGTCCTTGCCGGGTGCCTCCCCCGGCAGAGGGGTTTGGCGGTCCCTGCACGCCAGGCTGGCCAGTAAAGTGAGAAGCAGAGCAATCCGTTTCATGGTCGGGCAGTTGCTTTCAGCGTCTCTGGGCGCCTTTCAGGCTCGCCAGATATTCCATCAGGTCGCGCAATTCGCGCCGGCTGATCACCCGCCCCATGGGGGGCATGGAGGAGGGTTGGTTTATCCTCCTGGCAATCCGCGCCTTTGGGATGGCGATCGGTTCCGCTTCGGTGCTTTTCAGCAGGATGCGGGTCGCATTTTCGCTCAGCAGCACGCCGTTCACGCTCTGCCCGTCTTTCAGCTGCAGGGTTACCGAGCCAAATCCTGGCGCGAGGCGCGCGCTGGGCTCGATAAGGGCCTCCAGGATTTGTTCGCGATTCAGGACGGCCCCGATGGAATCGAGAGCCGGCCCGACCTGCCCCCCGGCTCCCGCCACGGCGTGGCAGCGCACGCACTGGGCCGCCGGGTTGCTGTTGAACACGTCGCGTCCGCGCCACCAATTGCCTCCGTATAGGGTTTCCTTGTAGGCTTCGGCCGAATAGCCCTGTGCCTTGAGGTCGGAAAGGGCCGCGGTCAGCGGTTCTGACTCGGTGGATTCCACCGCTTCGATGAGGTCTAATATCACTTCCAGCGCCAGCCGGCCGGCAGCAGCATCGCCAATCAGTTTCCGGAGCGCGGGCGCGCTCCGCTCCAGGGGCATATCGGCCAGGGTGGCCAGCATTTGCTGTTGTTCCCCTATGGTGCCTGTCCGGAAGATGGGGGAGACAATCCCGGCCAGTTTGCTTTCAGGTATGTCCATCAGGGGAAGCAGGCTGATGGCCGTGGTGCGAACCGCGGGGTTGGAATCGCGCATGCCCTTCTCCATGTATGTGCCGATGGCCTCGTCTTTGAGGGTGCCCAGGGTCTGGAGCATGGCGGCCCGAACCTCGGGCGAAGGGTGGCGGTCAAAGATACGCCTCAGCTGGGGGTTGAAACGGGTTATGCCCAGATTGCCCAGAACATGCGATACCCCTACGATGATATTCGGGTCGGGGTCGGTGAGCAACCGGGGAAGGTCGCCCTCTATCCGGGAAATCACCGGGGTGGAGTCGCGGTGCACTTCCCCGCGCAGCCGCCCGTCTACCCGGTCGAGCACGGAGGGGTTGTGCCATCCGCCCAGGGTGGCCAGGGCTTCCCCCCGCAATACGGGCGGAACTTCTTCCCGAAGGGCGAAGGCAAGCAGGCGGTCCAGGTCTTCAGTGGTCCCGGTGCGCAGGGCGGCATTGATCGCCCTTCTCAGCACCGGTTCTGAGGTGAGCCCGGGACGGTCGAGCAGGCCTGCCAGGGCCGGCAGGGCTTCCGGAATCGACCAGTCGTCGTTTATGGCGCGGGCCGCCTCGGCTATTATGTAGGGGTCCTGGTCTTGCAGGAAATTCGCAATGCCCGGGTGGGCCAGGCGCCTCAGTACCAGAACGCCCGCCAGGCGCAGGCTGGCATCGGGGTTACCGGCCAGGGCCAGCATGGGCTCGACCTCGCCGATCCGGGCCAGGGCCAGCACCCCGGCATGGCGAAGGTATACGTCCCTATCGTCGTTTTCGGCCAGGAAATCGAGCAGGGGCTCTACCGCCGGTTTATACGCAAGACGGCCCAGGGCCTGGGCTGCAAAGAACCGCACGCGCGGGGCCTCGCTTTTCAGCAGGGGCAGCAGGGCCTCCCCGGCCGGTTTGAAGGACAGGTCTCCCAGGGTCTTGGCCGCCTGGGCAACAATTTCAGGGTCGGCGTCGGAAAGGAGGGGCAATAAGGCCTCAGCCCGGTCGTCGTCGTCGCGGGCAAGCTGTCCAATGCCCCAGATGGCGTGTATGCGGGCCAATTGGTTCGAAGTGTCGGCCAGTACCTCCTGAAATGCCCGGAACCCTCGCCGGCCCCTTTTTGCCAGCTCGAACTGGGCCTTCTGGCGAATGCGTTTATCCGGGTAGCGGAGCAGGGAGGGGAGGCTGTCCAGGTCCAGGTCGGTGTAATCGAGCTGCATGAGCCGGTTGGTTTCGGCGCGTTCGGCGGCCAGGTCGTTCGTTTCGGCCGTTACGTCGAGCTTCCAGACCCGCCCCAGGTTTTTGGTGCCCCACCCGTTGATCCAATCGGCCAGGTATAGCGCCCCGTCGGGGCCGAACCGGATCCCGGTGGGCAATACACCGCTCAGCACGTCGATCTCTGATTTGAGGGTGAAACCTGCCCCTGCAGGCTGCAGGTCAAAGGCCCAGATGTGCGAGCGGCCCGGGTCGCCCACAAACTCCACCAGGAAGAATTTGTCCTGCCATGCCTTGCCCAGGGCGGTTCCCGGGTTGTACTGCATGCCCGTGGGCCCGTTGTGGTAGTTCTGGATCGGCGGCACTATGTATGCGGCCTGCCCGTCCCAGCGGGGCAGGTAGAGCTTTTCGTCCATCCAGACCTTATAGCCGTTGTTTTTGGGGTCGACGTACTTGCCGAACTGCCAGTTGGTGCGCCAGCCCGAATCGGAGCCGTCTACCAGGTACACCAGGCGCTCGCTCTCCCCGGCGTGGTCGCCGTCGTTGTCGGAGGTAATCAGGTTGCCGTAGGCGTCAAAGACGAATTCGTGCGTATTGCGCAGGCCCCGGGCGAATACCTCAAAATCGCTCCCGTCCAGGTTACAGCGCACGATCACGCCCTGGTTCGGATAATGGTGTTTGGAACCGTCGCGGGCGGTGATGCTTGCCCCGATGTCGCCGATACCCCAGTACAATTTGCCGTCGGGGCCCATAACCGCCCCCGACATGCCGTGGCCGCCAAAGCCGATATGTGCCTGGAAGCCCGTTGCCAGGGATTCCTTGGTGTCGAGCACTTCATCCCCGTTGGTGTCGGTAAGGCGCCACAGGTCGGGGGCGATCCCTACGAATACTTCGTTTCCGTTCACCAGCAATGCACCGGCTACATCGGATACTTCCTCTGTAAAATCGTGCAGAATCCGCGTCGACACGTCGGCCAACCCGTCTCCGTCCCGGTCTTCCAGGCGCCACACTTCCTCTTCTTCGACCGTGAGGTCGCGCCAATCGTGTATGGTGTCGTTGTTCAGGTCTTCGAGCCAGCTGTTTTCCTCGCTTTTTTCAGGGGCGAAGACTTCGCGCAAAAAGGCGCGGTGGTCTTCCACCGACTGCAGGCTGATAGACCGTATCATCCAGTCGCGGTGACCGCGGATGTCGAATTCGGAGTTTTTCTGGCGGTTGGTACGGGTCAGGTACACCCGACCCTGCTCGTCAATATCCATGGCCACCGGGTCGGGCGCCAGGGAATCGGTTGCCCAGAGGTGCAATTCCAGTCCCTCGGCAACCTGGGCCGACACCCCGGCACGGGCGCTTGTGGCCAGGCTGTCGGCCAGACTGTCGGTTTGTGTCAGGACCAGGGGCTGTTCGGGCGGAATCTCGGGTCCGAAGGAGCAGGACGCCATCCAGGCAAACGTGCCGATGCAGCCTGCAACTGCCAGTTTCATCAGGATAGTATGTGACCGAAAAGGTCGGTGCCGTTTGGTTTGCATGCGCTAGTGTTTTTTTACTGAAACAATTGGTTCATCTTCTGCAGATGGTCGGTCATCTTAGACAGGGTGCCCGCAAGCCGCCCGATCTGGGCCTGGGCCTCTTCCCAGTTTTTTTGCTCGATGGCCTCCCGTACCCCGGGCAGTGTCTTTACCCCGTACCCCGTGTAGAATCCGG
>DATIPV010000251.1:0-5370 GCA_035471525.1 Robiginitalea sp. | reverse complement strand
ACATATGGGCAGGCCCGAATAATTCAGGGCTTCGTACCGTTTCAGCTGGCTTTTGGCCTTGTTGGAGAGGATCACGTGCTGTGCTCCGTAAATGGTGCGGCAGATCTTCTCCATCTTGGTACGGATGGAGTCGCCGAGGTCGTAGGTGGGGTGGAAGCGGCCTTTGCAGGCAGCCACCGCCTTTACCACCTCGTTGGCCAGCAGCGTGCATCCTTCGCCACCTTTGGCCCAGCCTTCGCTCAGGGCCGCGGGGACTCCCAGTTTGGCGCAGTGGTCCAGCAGCAGCTTGGTTTCGGCTTTCGTGTCGCTGTGGAAGCGGTTCAGGGACACCACCACCGGGATGCCGAAGCTGCGCAGGCTGGTAAGGTGCCGTTCCAGGTTGGGGAAACCCGCCTGCAGGGCAGCCGTGTCTTCTTCCTGCAGTTGGTCCAGGGGCTTGCCCCCGTGGTATTTCAGGGCCCTTATAGTGGCCACCAGTACTACCGCCCTGGGGGAAATCCCGGCATTGCGGCACTTGATGTTCATGAACTTTTCAGCACCCAGGTCAGCACCGAACCCGGCCTCTGTAACCACGTAATCGGCCAGGCTGAGCCCCATCTTGGTGGCAATCACCGAATTGGTTCCCTGGGCGATGTTGGCAAAGGGCCCGCCGTGTATCAGGGCCGGGTTGCCTTCCAGGGTCTGAACCAGGTTGGGTTTGATGGCGTCTTTCAGCAACACGGCCATGGCGCCCTCGGCTTTCAGATCGCGGGCAAAAACGGGTTTCCCTTCCCAGGTATCCCCAATATAGATATTGCCCAATTTCGTTTTAAGGTCATCGAAGTTCTCGCTCAGGCACAGAATGGCCATTACCTCCGAGGCAGCTGTAATATTGAAGCCCGTTTCGCGCGGAATGCCCCCGGCCTTGCCGCCCAGGCCCGAGACGATGTCGCGCAGCCCCCGGTCGTTCATATCCATGCAGCGTTTCCAGAGCACTGTGCGGGCATCGATCCCCAGGTTGCCGCTCTTGCTCTGAAGATTGTTGTCGATAAGGGTGGCAAGCAGGTTGTTGGCTTTTTCCACGGCGCTGAAATCTCCCGTAAAGTGCAGGTTGATGTCTACCATGGGAACCACCTGGCTCCAGCCCCCTCCGGCAGCCCCCCCCTTTATGCCGAACACGGGCCCCAGGCTGGGTTCGCGGATTACGGTCATGGCTTTTTTGCCGATCCGGTTCAGGCCGTCTCCAAGGCCGATGGAAGTGGTAGTCTTACCCTCCCCGGCAGGGGTGGGGGTAATGGCTGTTACCAGGACGAGGTTCGATTTAGTTACCCGGCCCGGATCGATCAGGGAAAGAGGGAGCTTGGCCTTGTCTTTTCCGTAATATTCGAGGTAGTCGCGCGAAATGCCAAGCTTGTCGGCAATTTCGCGGATGTGCAAGGGCTGCACGCTTTGGGTGATCTCCAGGTCGTTCATAGGTCAGGTCGATTATGCGCCGATGAAGGTACGCATTTCAGGACATTTGCCCGGCAAATTCGGGACAGAAACCCCGCTTTCCGGCATCAGAAATGGACCTGCAGGGAGAGGATAAAATTCCTTCCGGGGCCTGAGAGTCCGGAACTGTAGGGGCGGTAGCGCTGGTCCGTAAGGTTTTCCAGGCCAGCTCCCAGTGAAAAAGTCTTGCTCAGGTCGTAGTGCCCCTTCAGGTTCAGGGTGTACCAGGAAGGGGCAAAATTTTGCCCATTGGAATCCTTGGCGTAGATCTCATCCTTGTTGCGCTCTTCCACCGGCAGGTCTTCGGCCCTGCGACGCCCCTGGTATGGCACGTAGAACTGGAGCTCCAGCCGGTCGGCCCGGTAGGTGAGCCGGCTCTGGCCGAAAAAAGGGGCCGCATGCCGCGACGGGCTGCGCGTGCCGTCGTCGAGCTCTTCTTCTCCCTGTTGCCAGTTCAGGTCTGTCGAAAACCCGAAGCCTGCCGGCAGTTTTACTTCGAGGCCTACCTGTATGCCGTACACATCGGCCACCGCGGCATTCTGGATGGCCTGTATACGGCTCAGGGTGCCATCGTATACAATGCTGTCTTGTCCGCCGAGCTGATAGTCGCGGCGAACCATGGCGTTGTTCAGGCGGGTATAATAGGCCGAGAGTTCCAGTTTGAGCCGGTCCCTGAACACCTTGGCCATTCCCACGTCTGCATTCAAGGCGTATTCGGCTTTCAGGTCGGGGTTGGGTACGGTAACGGCCCCGGGCTCCGAATCGAAGACCTTGCCCACATCGTCCACATTGGGCGAGCGGAAGGCGGTAGCCAGGCTTCCCTTGAGTACCCAGCTGGGATCGGGGCGGTAAACTGCCCCCACATGCCCGGTCAGGGAGCCGTCTGAGATTCGGGCCTGGCTGAAGGGAAAGGGATAAAAGGCAGTGTTGTTGCTGAAATCGGCATCCAGGGAGAAGAGGTTGTACCGCATGCCGGCCTGCAGGGTCCACTCCTTGCTCATCTGGTATTCGTCGCTGAAATAGGCCGCCAGGGAGCGCCAGGTGGCCTGCGGGTAACGGGAGGGACCGGTGGCGGAGGTTCCCGTGCTGATATCCTCGTCTTTCCCTGTAGATTCCACCTCGTCCAGCACCCATTCCAGCCCGTAATATAGCTTGTGTTTTTTCGAGGCTGTTTTGTAAAAGTCGAGGTTTGCGGAATAGGCCTGCACCTTCTCGGTACGCACCTCCCGGGTGGGGCTGTTCAGATCCCGGCTGATGCGGCTCTCTTCAAAGGCCTGATGGGCTACCCGCAGCACCAGCTGGTCGTAGGCGCCCGAGTAGGCATCGTGGCTCAGCGAGAAGTTGTTCATCAACCATTTTTGCGGCCCGTAGTCCCATTCCGCATAGCGGGGCAGGCCGTTGCGCAGCCGGTTATGGCGGTCGTACCGCCCGTAGGGCGAGGTTTCCGAATAGTGGAAACCGTATTGGAAGTCCCAGGCTTCCCCGGGGCGGTAGCGCACTTTCTGCATCAGGTTCACCTGCGAATACCCAGATGGGACCTGCAGCAGCGGGTCGCTTTGGGTAATTACCACATCGGCGTTGTCTTGCCGCTGTACGAAGTAGTCCTTGAGGTAATCGTCAGGGCCGTTACTTCCCTGGCGCAGGTGGTCATAGTCCCAGGAGCTCAGGCTGGTGACCAGGGCCCATTTTTTCCAGCCCACATTCAGGTCGAAGTGCCCGGTCTTCTCTTTGTTGGCCGTAGCATAACGGCTAACGGCCTTACCGGTGATCAGGGGGGCATCGTTCAGCGACAGGCGGGGTGTCAGGGTCTGGAAGCTCATAACACCCCCTATGGCATCGCTGCCGTAGATAACCGAACCCGGCCCGAAGAGCACCTCGGTGCTCTCCGTTGCAAAGGGATCGAGGTTGATCACATTCTGCAGGTTTCCCCCGCGGAAGATAGCTGTATTCATCCGCACGCCGTCTACGGTATAGATCAGGCGGTTGGTGGCAAATCCCCGTATCATGGGGCTTCCGCCCCCCTGCTGGCTCTTCTGGATAAAGACTTTCCCCGAAAGCCCCAGCAGGTCGGCAGCGGTCTGCGGATTATGGAGGGTCACTTCCCGGGGCGATACCGAGGCGATGGTGGAGGGGATGGTCACTTTGGATTGCCGCCAGCGCGTGGCCGAAAGCACCACCTCGTCCAGGTTGATGTCGCTGGGCTCCAGGCGTATCTCGAACCCCAACGCCTCCAGCTCCCGGTAAGTCGTGGCCAGGGTTGCATACCCCAGGGATCGGATCTGGATGCCTTCGGCCTGCTCAAAGGGGGCCAGGTCGACCTGGCCTTTGGCGTTGGTAATGGCAAAAACATGCGGGGAATCGCTGATCAGGGTAACCCCGTCCAGAGGCAGTCCGGAATCGCCGTCCAGTACGGTGGCCGTCTGGGAATAGCACCAGAGGGATCCCAGCAACAGAAATGCCCAACTAAATAAAATTCTCATCGGGCTTGCCATTTTGCCGGGTTGCACGTTGAATTCCGTTGCTGCGAGCAGGCAGAAAGCGGGGGATGATAAGCGGGATACTGAAATGCCGGGCACACAACAGGCCTGAGGTTTTTTGGGATTTAATTTCGGCGGAAAGGTACGCATTCCCGGGCATCCGGTCAAATGGGAAACAGATGCGTCTTCCGGGCTCAGATCCCGTCAATCTGCCCCCTAAGGGCCAGCAGGGCCAGGTGCATCCGCTTTTCGATGGCCTTTACGCTCACCCCTTCCATTTCGGCAATTTCTGCGTATTTCTTCCCGTCGATGCGGTTGAGCAAAAAGGTGGTGCGCTGGTTTTCGGGCAGGGCGGCCAGGGCAGCCTCCAACTTTTCCCTGAACTCCTGCTCCTCCATCAGGTACTGCGGGTTCTGAGTGGTTACAGGGGCCTTGGGGTCTCTGTACTTGAGCCGTACCTTTTCGGCCTTGAGCACATTCAGGTACAGGTTGTTTGCCACCGTGTAGACAAAGGCCTTGGCTTTTTCGGGTGCTACCTTGGCACAGTTCTCCCAGAGCTTTACAAAGGCTTCCTGTACGGCATCGTGGGCTTTTTCCTCGTTGCCGAACTTATAATATATATAGTTGAAAACCGTTCTGGAATGGGAACGGAACAGTTCGCTGTACACCTGATCGTCACAGACATTATCCATGGTGGGAGGCTTCTGGTTCAATGACAGTTGCCCAAAGATATTTTAAAAAAATTAACAGACAGGTAGGGTAAACCGAAAGTTGGTTGTTTTAAAACCGAACATCAACAAAAATTTCCAAATCGTTATGAAAAAGTTTCTGAACCTAGCAACCTACACCCTGCTCCTTACGGGAGCCCTCTGGCTTGGCTCGTGCCAGGAGGAGTTCGAAGAAGTGAACACCTCCAACACTACCGGCGCCTCCTTCAAGGCCACTTCCGAGACGGCACTGCTTATCGAGAACACCTCTTCCCACGACGGTTCCTTCGACAACATCGTGGACGGCTCCAGCTGTTTTGCGCTCAATTTCCCGTATACGGTTAACGTGAACGGGCTCGACATTACCGTCGATTCGCGCGAAGACCTGGAAGTGATCGAGCATGTATTTGATGAATTCGACGATGACATCGACATTCTCGACATCCTTTTCCCCATTACCATTACCCAGGCCGATTTTAGCGAAATCGTGATCAACAACAAGGAAGAGCTGGCCGAATTGGTGCGCGGTTGCGTGGAAGGCGGCCAGGACGACGATATTGAATGTATCGACTTCGTATACCCGATTACTTTTTACACTTTCGACATCAACAATACCCAAACCGGGTCTGTAGCCGTGGAGAGCGACGAGCAACTTCGCCGGTTCTTCCACGAATTGGGCGAAGACGACATCGTAAGCCTGGAATATCCGGTTACCC